>NZ_MRBY01000092.1 GCF_001904615.1 [Limnothrix rosea] IAM M-220 | reverse complement strand
ATAAGCTCCTTTACTTTACCCCTTTCCTGTCTTTTATTTTGATGCGATTACCCTGGATTTATGAGGCTGATTCTTGTGGGTAAAAAAAACGAACATGGTATTGAAGTCGGACTTACGGGTAGTGGCTTAAGAGTTAAAGGGAGATTAATAAAAGGGTTTAGCTGGTTTGGCCTCGGTGTTTCTGCCGTTCTATTTTTTGCCGCACCTTCAGGTTTTTGGTTTCTCACTGGAATGATATGCGTAATTGGTATAGCCGTAGGGAAGATTATGGAATGGGCAGCAACATAATGCTCGTCAGTCCCGTAGGGTGCGTCAATGCAATGCAACGCGCCTTTTTGTTTGCTAAAGTAATTTTGTGCGTTACGCTTCGCTAACACACCCTACAATTTTGTTTTTTATTCATCCCAGATGCTGTGGGGTTTTTCTACGATTTCGGTACTGCCCCAATCGGGTGGATAAATTCCTTCTGAGATAAAGCGATGAATGCTCGAATATTGCCATTCTTGGGCTGTACTGCACAATCCATGTTTGACGGGGTTGTAATGAATGTAATCGCAATGTCGGGCATAATCTTCTTCGTCTCGGATTAAATGTTCCCAGAAGCGTCGTTGCCATAGATTTTTTTCTTTTCGTTTGTGGCGCGATTGTGAAATGGTTTCGTTAATATTCAGGCGATCGCCGTGATTTTTCGTCACGTGAGTTTTGATGAGACGCATTCTCACAGAAAAGTCATGATCATCTTCTGGTAATGTCCATAGACAATGGAAATGATCGGGCAATAAAACAAAAGCATTAATCTCAAAAGGATATTTTTGGCGTACTTTGGCGATCGCCTCTCGCAACGCTTGTCGTCCTAAATCTGTGCAAAGCCATGGTATTCGTTGATAAGTGACTTGAGTAATGAAATAGGTTCCGCCTCTGATTGTTGGTCTTCGATAGTTTGACATTAATGCTTGAAAAAAGGGCGGCGATCGCCTTACTCAATGTAGTTCCAAGCAGTAAAGAGTTTCATTGGTTAATAATTCATTAATTGCTTCATGAGCTGAACGCACTAAACTTTCAATTGTCTTGGTGGGAGCATTTCCATATCTGAGCCAGATAACTTTTGGTGGAGCACCTAATAATCGAACTTTTTCTGGAAAATCAGCATCCTGAGTCACAATACAAAAATCATTTTCCTTTGCAAATTCCCAAATTTCCGTGTCTGTCTTTTCTGCCAAACCATGAAACTGTACATGGCTCGCTTCTGGAAAAATATCGGCTAGCCGATCAACTAACTTTCGGCTCAAATTCTGATCAAACAATAATTTCATGCAGCAGTAACCGAGACTACTAAACGATGTTCACGATCCGCTGCAAATTCTAAACAAGCCCTGATATCCGTTTCTGTCAGTTCAGGAAAATCATCAAGAATTTCATTAATAGACATTCCCGATGCTAGCCACCCAAGAACATCATAAACAGTGATCCGCATTTGGCGAATACAAGGCTTTCCTCCTCGTTTATCCGATTCGATAGTAATAATATTTTGATAATTCATAACTATAAATTGCCAAATCGTCCACTTGTTATGATACTTGAAGAAAGTCTGAGTTACTTAAAGTTTATGCCTTTATTGCAAGACTTTCCAAAGCGTCTTTTTCTGTTGGATAGTGACATGGGTTTTGATGAGACGCATTCTCATAGAAAAGTCATGATCATCTTCTAGTAATGTCCACAGACAATGAAAATGATCAGGCAACAAAACAAAAGCATTAATTTTAAATTTTATGTAGCCATCATTCTCCTAAAAATTCAATATCTAAAATTTCTTCGGGAGAAAAAGGGCACTCATCAGGAAATACATTTACACTTAAGCCTGTTTCTTCGGAAGCAAACTTTTGTGCATCACTACAATGCATCCCTACAGCTTTAGCCCTACCATTTCAAAAAATTGTGAGACAACTTGAAAAGGCAAATCCTCCTTTCACAGGGGAAGTTAAGGGGATCGAATATTTTGAAATTAACGGAAAAGACTATAGTTTTAGGCCTACAGTAACGTCAGTTATGGATAAGAATGTAGCCAAAATTCTTTAGAGAAAAGGAGACACG
>NZ_MRBY01000091.1 GCF_001904615.1 [Limnothrix rosea] IAM M-220 | reverse complement strand
TGTCTCATTTGTTGGCATTTTCCTACCAACGCTGCATAGTCAATCCCGGAGAGCCAAAAATTCTTGATGCGATACTCTCAAAACTTAAAGCAAATAACTATTCAATCGCGACTTTATCTAAATTGTTTAAGTAGTAAAAATTAAAGGGCGATCGCCCTCCCATACTTCTACAGAAAGGCGATCGCCACTATTGCATTAATTAATCAGCCCCTTAGATGTAGGCAAACCTTTGATATTGAATATTTTCGGTCGCGTGACGCAATTTACAGAACAGATATAATTTTACTTAGAGTTCAACTCATTGAGCAGTCAGAATTTATGAGCACTCGCATTACGATTGAGTTACCAGATGACGTATATCAGAGAGTTGAGCAATTTGCCCATCTCGCCAATCGTGACTTGTCTAGTGTCGTGGCGGAGAGTATTCAGCTTCTCATTCCTGCTTCTCATCCCAGCAAAACAACTTCCGCTATTACCGACCTTGAAGACGAGGAGATTTTAGATTTAACAGAGCTACAGATGGAGCCAGAACAAGATGCTCGTCTCAGTCAGCTGCTGGATTTACAACAAGCAGGACAACTATCAAATCCCGACTCATCCGAATTGCAAACCCTAATGCAAATTTACCAAGAAGGACTTTTGCGTAAAGCCACAGCATTAAGTGAAGCCGTAAAACGTGGATTAATTCAGCCCCTCAGCGAATGAGCTACATTCCAGAAGAGCTGCGCCAACGGGTGAGAGAAGCCGCCAATAATCAGTGTGGGTACTGTAAAAGCCTTCAAAAATATGTTTTAGGCATCTTAGAAATCGACCACATCATCCCAAAAGCGGCAGGTGGTTCAGACGAAGAAAATAATTTGTGGCTGGCTTGCCGTCTCTGCAATTCCTACAAAGGCACAAAGACTCACGGCATTGATCCAGCGACAAATACAACTGTTGCTTTATTTAATCCTCGCACTCAAAAATGGTCAGAACATTTCATGTGGGAAAGAGAAGGTGTTTTGATTCGTGGAACGACCCCTTGTGGTCGAGCTACAGCCCTTGCTCTTCAGCTTAATAATCCCTATGCAGTCATGGTGCGACAAGCTTGGATTTCAGCAGGATGGCATCCACCCGATTAAGGTGACTGAGGCGATCGCCCTCCCATATTTCTACAGAAAGGCGATCGCCGCCATTGGCATAGGTATAACAGCAAATATCTGAGATTATAATAGTGAGTAAGTCAATGGAAAAATTCTGGTTTTAGCTTATGGTTCAAGCAATTCAGCAGACGGTCATTCCTGAAAATGTTTTGCTAGATAAATTTAGGAGTTTAACTTTAGAACAGCAAAGAACACTGATTGATTTTCTCGAATTCCTGAGTAATAAAAATTCAGTGCCAGAAAATACTCAAGTAACTTCGGCTTATGATGAATTGTCTGAGTTTATTGGTTGTGTGGATGGAGGTCCAGGTGATTTAGCAACCAATAAAAAATATTTGGAAGGTTTAGGTCAGTAATGAGCCGAAATATCGTTTTGGATACTGGTGTGATCGTTGCACTCATCAACAAAAAAGAAGATAAGCATGAATGGGTTAAGGAAACTCTAAAAAGTTTATCTTTGCCATTTCTCACCTGTGAATCTGTTATTACTGAATCTTGTTTTCTGCTCCAAAATGTTTATGACGGCGAAGAGACCGTTTTAAACTTACTTGCTAGCCAGAAGATACAAATACCTTTTCAACTTATCGAAGAAGCAACGGAAGTTAAACAACTCATGGCAAAGTACAAATCTGTGCCAATGTCTTTGGCTGATGCTTGCCTTGTCAGAATGAGTGAGCTGATCGAAGGTAGCATCATTTTTACATTAGACAGCGATTTCTACGTCTATCGCCAAAATAAAAATCAATCTATTCCTTTAACAATACCTGACTGAATAATGATCGCCTCATCCACCTCATCAAAAGTAGGATGTGTTAGCGCAGCGTAACGCATCAATCAAAATAATAAAAAGGCGCGTTACATTACATTAACGCACCCTACAAGATCGGCGATCTCTATTGTTATTTTGCCCACTCATGGGTATTGTCTCTTTTGTTAATCAAGGCAACGAGTGGACTCGTATCGAGAATGACATCTCTGCGCATTATTCCCCGAAACCCTGAAAGTAATCTTTGTTTGTTGCTAAGTCTTCGGGTCCTTCAACACATCCGACAATATCCCCCGCAAGTTCAAGGGCACTAATTTCTTCATTTTGGCTGGATAAAGATTCAGATTCTACAGTCGCTTTTTGAAGTAAATAAGACAAAAAATCATTTACAAACTGAAGGCTTTCTAATGGGAGTTGATCTATGTATAGTTTTGCTTGATCTCTGATTTGAGTAGAATTCATTTATTATTCTCCGAAAATAGTTTTATACAATCATTTAACTTGAATCTATTCTTGGATTTTTCTCAACTCACATAAGCGATATTTGACTTCTTCTGAGTTAGAAACAGTGTTAACCAATGTTTTTTTCTCAATTTTTGCATGGTAATAATCGCCTGCTTCAATCTTATATTCTAATTCAATTAAAAGGTCTTCTGAAATAACACCATCATATGATTGACTTTCATCAGCAGCTTCTGTAAAGATGAATTTCCTTTCCTTTTTATTCTTTCCAGTTCCAGCTAGAACAAGCTTGCCATAAACATCAATCACTTCTTTTTCTAGTTCTTCCTTTTCTCTAATGATTTCGAGAATATTGGCAGCTCTCACATAACTCATCTCGGCATTTATATCCTCTTTTTTATCTAAGACTCCTAACTTAAAAGAAACATTCGAGTTTAGTTCAACAAGACTGCCTGTAAATGATTTGAATGACTTGATAGACTTTTGACTAAGATGATTAAGTTCTTCCTTAAGAGCTGCATCCTCGTTAATGCTTTCACTTCCTGCTTGAATTAACTGAATAAACTCTTCTAATGAGGTTTCAGAACCTTGTAGTAGATTCAATTGCTTTTGATCTTCGACAGGTGTCGCTAGTCGTATGCCAAAAGATCCATGATAAGTCGAAAGAACTGAGAATTCATATTTCTCTTGTGATTGTGCTGATTCAGCAATAGAGTCAATTAAATTCTGTAAGTTTTTTAGAAATGAGCCCATCTTCTGAGCATTTATTTCTTTCTTATTACCATCGAGTGATTTAAAAACGACATCTAAAATATTGCGTTTATTATCCTTTGCTATATTTACTAGTTGATTCAATGATTGGATAATTTCTTTATAGTTTCGTTTTTCGGCTCTCCGGGAATGAGTATGCTGAAGTAGTAAAAGCAATGTCGTTGAAACGATGGTTCCATTACTAACCCAG
>NZ_MRBY01000090.1 GCF_001904615.1 [Limnothrix rosea] IAM M-220 | reverse complement strand
AATTTTTCCAGTACTTTTCCTAATCGTTTTGCATGTCGCAGGTCACTGAATCGTTGCGGGTTTACCTCTTAGCCAATCCAGTTTGATGTCAGAATTGCTGATTCCATCATTTTCTGTATCTATACTCTATGATTACTAATGCAAGTTTAGCTTCAAAGCTCCTTCTTTAAACCTTTACAGCGACTTTTGCGTAATGGATAGCTTTCAAAGGGAGGTGCCGAAGGCGGAGGGATTCTCCATAGATTCTCGCATCCAACGAAAAAGAGACGATCGCCGAACCCCATTGCAAGACTTGAGCCACAGTAAACATAAAAAATCCTATCCTAAATCGAACGGGATTTGCTGAATTGACAAAGCTTGTTTTGTACTAAACCGCTTAAACTTTTACGTAAACTTCTTCGCCTTCGGTTTTCACTTCATAGACCGTTAAACCAGCGGTGGCTGGGCCAGACACATAGCTACCATCAAGCTGGAACAGGGAACCATGGCAACTACATTCAAGTTCGCTGCCGTCGAGTTTGACCGGACAACCCTGGTGATTGCAAGTGGGGTCTACAGCCACAATACTTTCGTCCTCAGGGTTCTGGAAAACATAAACTTTTTTGCCATCGATTTCAGTCGAGACAGTATTACCGCCCGAAAAATCGCCCACCATACCGACACTGCTATAGCCAGCCATTACGGTGCCTGCTTCTTCTGCCTTGGCGATCGCCGCCTCACCAGCCTCTGTCGCTTTTTCTTCAATTGTTTCAACAGCTTCTTCTGTCGTATTACCAGAGCAAGCAGCAAGTACGACGGGCAAAGATGATGCCAACATCCCGACACCAAACAACCCCATAAATTTGCGGCGTTCCATATTTTTTCCTCATCAAATGTGTTGAAAACCTGTTGCTGTTATAGCGGATTTACAATTATTCTTCCGCTCTCTACAGGATGATGTTACGAAATTCTACGCTTTTGCTTGGCTTGTCAGCTCAGGGTAGCCTGCTTGGGTCAAGGCTTCATCACGAATTCGACAAGAATCACACAAGCCACAGGGTTTTTCGCTGCCTTGGTAACAGGACCAAGTTTCGGCAATATCAACACCGAGGGCGATCGCCTTTTTGACGATTTCCACTTTACTATCTAGCACGAGGGGAGCAACAAGTTGCGGCGCATGGCCTTCAATACCGGCCTTTGAAGAGAGATTAGCTAACTGTTGATAAGCTTCGAGATACTCCGGACGACAGTCAGGATAGCCAGAATAATCCACCGCATTGATACCGAGATAAATCGCTTCAGCTTCCTTGGCCTCTGCCAAAGATAAGGCCAGTGCCAAAAATACGGTGTTGCGTCCCGGTACATAGGTGGAAGGAATCACATCCGCTTGCACGCCATCCTTTGGGATTTCCTGCGCAGCGTCCGTCAGCGAAGAACCGCCCCATTGGGACAAGTTCACATCCATGACAAAATGCTCACGAATGCCGAGCTGAGTTGCAATGTTGCCCGCTGCATCTAGTTCACGGCTATGTTTTTGGCCATAGCGAAACGACAGGGCAATCACCTCAAAGCCGTCGGCGATCGCCTGAGCAGCACTCGTTGCCGAATCAAGACCACCAGACAATAAAACAACAGCTTTTTTCATTTAGCGCACCCCCAAAAACTTGTGGGTCTGCAAGCCTAAACGCCAGTCAGGATGCTGGAGAATATATTGAAAAATCAAGTCTTGGCTCGCCGGATTTTCCCACTGGGGTTGCAAATATTTCGGGGCAGTAGGATTAATTTTATTTGCCTCAGCCTCAGCCCAATCTAAATCTGTTTTGTTATCGATCACCACTTTTAATTCATCCACATGGGCATAAATATCAGGTAATGGTGGCTTAAATGTTTTCGGCGACAGGGTAATCCAGTCAAACTGACCGCTGAGGGCATGGGAACCGGAAGTTTCTAAATGTAGGGGAATATCCAGTGGCTTTAGGGCATCCGTTAGGGGCTGTAGATCATGCATCAACGGTTCACCGCCTGTCACGACAATAATGCGCGGCTTTGCTTCTCGCACCTGTTTGACTAATGCGGCGATCGCCACTGGGGGATGCCGTTTCGGATTCCATGAAATCTTCGTATCACACCAAGGACAACCCACATCGCAGCCCGCTAATCGAATAAAAAAAGCAGATACCCCAAACCATTGCCCTTCACCTTGGAGCGAGTGGAAGGTTTCAACGATGGGATACGTTTTGGTTTCGAGCAAATCAGTGGGGGAAACAAGAACAGAAGAAGACACAGCGTTGGCGGCAATTGCCATAAACAAAGTCGAAGAAAAAACAATACCTTAACCTCTTCGTATTGTAAAAGGTCTCCCTCGCAAAAGGCGATCGCCGACTCTGCAATTTTCTTTTGCATAAGTCCTATTTTCAAAACCTGCCGACGGCTTCTATTCTTCCTCTTCAGCAGTAGACACTTCAGGTGTTTTAGGCACTTCAGGTTCAGGCGCAACCGTTTCCACCTTAGCCGCCACAGGAACCTCTACTTCCGGTTTCGGAGTCACCTCCTCCACCGAAGTTGCTACCGTCGTTTCAATCTTTTCGACCGTTTGAACCGACTGGGTGACTATCTGTGGCGTTTCCTCTTCCTGCTCTAGCTCCTTTTTCTGCATCATTTCAGCGTTATAGCCTTCCACATCTTTTTTGATGATGTTTTCCACATGGGTCGCAAAGGTTTTATAAGCCGCAGCATGACTTGTCGCATCTTCATAGGGGCCACTCAGCTGGAAAAAAGACCAACCTTCAATTTTCATCCCCTCAGCGGTATTCCGAAAGCGACGGTAACTCTCACCATATTGAAAAAATTCTTCAACGGCAGCACTAATGGCCACAGTTAAACTTGTGGCAAAGGTGACCCAGCCAATGGCATTGCGAAGTTTAGTATTTTCGAGATTATTTAAACTCACTAAAGCCGGGACAATCACACCACCCACAATGGTGACCATGCGTAGACGAAAATATTTTTTCTGGTCTCGACTCGCACGTTTATCGGCATAAATCAGTTGATCAAGCCAACGCCCTTTAATAAAAGACTTTTGCCGCTCTGTAAGGTCGAGCTTGTCAATCACTGGTTCGAGGGAGTCCTGAAGATAATGTGGCATGGCAGACTAAATCGTGCGAATCCTGGCGAAAGAACTTAGAGCATAATAGAAAATTTCTCGAGATTTTTGGGAAAAATGGTGACTCAATGACGAAAATTTATACTTTCAACAATTTCTTCGAGGGAATGCACAGGTTTTTATCGGTGATCTGAAGAGAGAAATTTCATCAAAACAAAAGAGTGATTTTCGGAGTTGCCGTCTGTCTACTGAGGTAATCGGGTCACATTAATTGGAAAACTAAAAAAAGCCAATGTACCGGTTGATTCAGATAAAGCTTGTGGAGAATCGAGTAGTTGGTTGCGTAGGTTTGCTAAAAGAGGACTTGGCATAACTCCAGCGCGCAAACCATTGCTCTCTAACCAAATTGTTCCGCCGATAGCTTCGAGTCTTCGTTGACACAATATTAAACCCAATCCCATACCGTCATGGGAGCGAGTATTGGAGCTATCTCCTTGACTAAAGGGTTTAAATAGTTTTGGGATATGTTCAGCCTTGATGCCAATACCTGAATCTTGGATCATGAATAGCACATCAGTTTCATTCGCATGACAGGCGATCGCCACTGTGCCAGACTCAGTAAACTTGATTGCATTATTTAATAAATGTTCGAGAATTTGCGCAATGTATAGATAGTCATTCTTGACATCAAAAGAAGTATCTAGTAAATGCCAAGTAACTATTTCTAAGTTATTTTCTATCGCGGCAGGCTCATTTTTTTTGCACACATCATCGATCAAGTCTTGCAGAAAAAATAGTTCAATATTTAGTGAAATATTCTTTGTTTGCAAACTTGTATATTCGAGAATATAGTCAATGATTTTAAGCAGATGAACACCACTATCGTAGATATTTTGACTACATTCTAATTCTTGTTTTTCTACCAAGCTTAAATTTAAGATTTGTGAGAACCCTAAAATACTGTTTAAAGGTGTTCTCAGCTCGTGACTCATAATATTTAAAAACTCTGTCTGGAGATCGGCGATCGCCTCAGCCACATCTTTTTCTTTTTGTAGCTCTAGTTTTACTGCACTAATTTGATGTAGCTCTTTAATCGTAAAAGTACCAGCTTTGACAACGATTAGGACAAAACAAGATCCCAAGAAAAAAATAGTGCCAATCAATAAAAGAATGACGTATGAAATATTAATCCCAATTAAAATCGCAACTCCCGCATAGCCAAACAGGAAAAAGATCATCAAGTAAAAAAGTACCCGCCACGTGCGACTCGATCGATTTCCTTTTACTAACGCAAGCAATCTTCGGGTTTCAAGAATAGCAAGGGACATAATTCCAGCCCCTAAAGCTACCAACATGATACTGATTGTTCCGCTCGTTAAATCCATATCTAAAACAGCTTACTTTGAGCCAATTTTTATGAGCTATTTTTTAGTAATCAAGCATAATCAATGAATAATATTTTTTGACTTTTTATTACTGTAACGTCAGTTATGGATAAGAATGTAGCCAAAATTCTTTAGAGAAAAGGAGACA
>NZ_MRBY01000089.1 GCF_001904615.1 [Limnothrix rosea] IAM M-220 | reverse complement strand
GACGCGGTGAATGGGAGAGCGAGGGATAGGGAGATGTTTCTATGCAAACAATCCTACTAGCTTTCAAAAAATGCAAATTTTCGTGGCTTCCCCGTGTCTTTCCCTCTGCGTGTCTCTTTTTCTCTAGAGAATTTTGGCTACATGCTTATCCATAACTGACGTTAAGTACTAGCCTGAATGCCTCCGAGCAACGGGAGATGTAGGGAGAGGGAGAAACGGAGAATCGATCGAATTTCACATTTTTTGATACCTATGGTTGTTTGTGGGCATACAAAATCTCCCCTCACTCACTTTCCCCTTCGCCGCATCGTCATTCCGAACCTTGCTTAAACCGAACTCAGGTTAACTTTGATGGCCTTGGCCATAGTACACAAACCTTGGGGTTCAAACGGTTTTGTTTACTTCACTAACATTTCATAAATCCCCGACTGTCGGCGATCACCTTTTCTTTTCAACAAATCAAAAAAAATAAACCCCAACCTCTTATCGAAGTTAGGGCTTGACACAAATAAGCAATCTTCTTAAGCAGGGAAAATCCGCAGACGACGATTTGGCTCCTCTCCAAAACTTGATGATTGCAAACGATAATGCTCAATCAGTTCATGTTGCATTTTTCGAATTTTGGCAGAACGGGGCAGCAATTCAACAGGTTGTCCCTGGGGAATGACAATTTGTTCAACGGCAAGACGAGCTTCCTCTAAGGCATCAATTTCATCATCATTATTACTCTGGGAAAAGAGACGAATATCTGTCGGCTCTTTCACATTCGGATCATCCATATTTAGCAACCGCCGCAATCCCCGCGTAATTTGAGGAATTGTGTTCGATTTCACCGCATGGATAGGCACCTGTTGATCTTGGGCAATATCGCGCAATTTTGAGTGATTTTTTAACTGCGATCGCAAGGCCAATACCGCATCAGCACTAGGTAAATCCTTAGTGAGCACAATGGGTAATCGCAAAATTTCAATGACCTGCTCTAGCTGCGATCGCCCCACACCATAGGGATAAACATACACCGGATAATCCTCGCCATTGGGGCCGGGAGTACGCACCTTTTCCGTTTGTTGGGGGTCGCGGGCAGTCCAAGATTGATCGATCAGTTGGTCGAGGGAGCCGCTACTGCGTTTTTGGTATTTTTTTTTCTTGCTGCCAAAGGGTAAAGGGGTCATTTTACCGGAGGCACGCAAACCGCGGGGACGACTAGGTTGGGATTCCGATGCCATCCGAGTTTGGGGATTCCACTCTGGGATTTCGATGGGATGCTCCATTTCCTCCGTCACTTGCACATTACCTTCATCATCGACAGTGCGAATTTCGAGGAGAGGCTGATGTCCCCGTAAAAGGGTATCAATGGTGATCGACACATCTTCATGGACAACCCATTTTTGACGTTCGAGCATTTCCACGGCCACATCAAAGGTTGGGGGCGCTTTTCTCTCTAAAACGGTCTTCTGCGATCGCCGTTTGCGGGCTTCTTCATCACCGAGGGTTACCGCCTGAATGCCACCGACAAGATCCGAAAGGGTGGGGTTTTTAATGAGGTTTTCAATACGATTACCATGGGCAGTCCCGACGAGTTGTACACCCCGTTCGGCGATCGTGCGAGCCGCTTGGGCTTCCAGTTCTGTGCCAATTTCATCGATGATAATCACCTCTGGCATATGGTTTTCCACGGCTTCGATCATCACCTTATGTTGTTGCTCTGGGCTAGCCACTTGCATCCGACGGGCACGACCGATCGCCGAGTGGGGAATATCACCATCCCCCGCAATTTCATTAGAGGTGTCAATAATCACGACACGCTTACCGACATCATCTGCAAGGACACGGGCAATTTCCCGCAGAGCAGTGGTTTTACCGACACCGGGACGACCAAGCAAGAGAATGGATTTACCGCTTTCAACCAATTCTTGGATCATCAAAATTGTGCCGAACACAGCCCGACCAATGCGGCACGTGAGACCGACAATATCGCCTTGGCGATTACGCATGGCACTAATGCGGTGCAAAGTGCGTTCAATGCCGGCACGATTATCACCGCTAAACATCCCGACACGGCTGACGGAATAATTTAGGTCATCGCGGGTGATGGGCGTTTCGCCTAAATCTTCGGTGCCTTCCACAAAGCGAGCTTCGGGGACACGGCCTAGATCCATCACTACTTCGATCAACTCATCTTTACGGGGGTGAGCGGCAAGGTGCTGATGGAGGTATTCGGGCAAAATTGTTAAAAGTTTTTCGAGGTCATCCGTGACTAGACGGCGGTGAGCAGGGATAACGGCGGACTGCTGATTTACGGTCATAGGATGGCAATGAAATTTGCTTAGGATTTTAACGGATTTACGAGATCTCTGGCATGGGAGACTGCTTGCCAAAGTCGTTTTGGGTCATGTTCTAGTCGATAGGGTCGCTCACAGTCGGGCGGTTCCAAGATCGGCTGTAGGGTTTTGCGGGCATAACTCCCAAATGCAATGCCGGAAACAAAGGGGGTTGTGGCATTGGGGCGATCGCCTTTAAAGAGATTCAGTTGCTTAAGTTTAGTAATGGTGTGGTCATTTGTCCCACCAGCAAGTTGCACATATCCTGAAATTTCCGACTGAAGTAGCTTTTGGGCAAACTGAATACTTGCGTGGATGGTTCCTTTGCCGATGTCACCACTCATAGGTCTACCATCGGTTTGCCACAATAGGGTACAGCCTAGGGGCTGAATTTCCCGATAGATTTGCTTTAGGTATGGCAAAACGTCGGGATGATCTTGACAGCTAATCGCTAATAATTTCAAGTGGTGGTGGACTGGGGCGATCGCCTGCCAAAGTCGGGTAAATGCATCAAAATGGCCGACTTGGGTATGGATTTCAAGGGCATCAATGGCAGAATTGACAATTAGTTCGGCCGTCGCATGGGGAGCTGAAACATAGCTTTGGGTGTCTATCAGACCTAAGGGACAAATCGGAATACAACGGCCACAACCATAGCAGCGATCGCTGATCACGCCTGTGTGATCAATGGCAATGGCGGGACAAATTTTTTCGCAGGGACGCGGACAATCCCGAGGACATTGGTCTGGCTCAAAGGTTGCTTTCCGAAAGTGTGGATCCTCCGCATCATTGACGCTCATCATCAATAAAGGTTGCCGCCTTTGCTCGGAGGCATCGACCGGGGCTTGGGATATCTCCGAGGCGATCGCCAAAGCTTCTTTTGCCATGGTGATTACGGCGGGATCTGCGGCCACATCGATGCAATCTGCCCCCGCCAAACTATAGACCAAAACCAGATCACGGATCGCGGGAAGATGCTGGAAACTTGCGCCACAAATGAGCTTAAACCAAGTTCCGTTGTCCAGAGACTGCAGTGGAGAATCAAATACTTTCACCTCTGTATTTTAACGCCAAAATTTAAGGCCTGTGAATGGGGCTCGTTAGTGTTGTCTTTCTATCGGCGATGCAACATTAACGCCCTCGACAATAGTAGTACAACCAAACTATTAGTGCAAATGTTCTGTAGTGCTATCAATTGTAAGGGCGCTTGTAAGTAAGAAGGGGCGATCGCCTCAGCCTATTCGCTGATACCACTGCTGTCACAACAGGCAAATCCCTAAGATTGTAGATGACATTATCGAAAGGCTAGAAACCAGACAGAGATTGAGATTTAGCGTTTTCTAGTGATGTCGGTCACTTTTTTTCAGGATTTCAGCAATGTTTTTCAAGGTGTTCTGTCAATTCTTGCGCTGACAAAGTACATCAGCAAATTGACGTAGAGTCACAGAGTTTTCCGCTGGTAAACGCGATACTGAAACCATAGAGACAGACAACACTTTCTTTTTTTTTAACGGGGTTTAAACCATGTCACTACAGGTCATCTTCGAAACCGCATTCACCCATAAAGTCGTTACTCCCGCCATGGAGGACTCTCTAAATAAGCTTCTTTGGTCTCACCAGTTTAGCTGGCAAGAGATGAAAGCATTGGAGATATTGACTGAACAGCTTGAATCCGGCGAAATCAAGGTACTTGCGGCTTAGGTTTAAACCCATTCTTTCTCACTTGAGGGACAATTTCTTTTTTAGGAGTCAAAACAATGACACCTTTTATGTTTCTTGGTTTTCGTGTTTTCTATCAGAAGAACTTCGCAGTACTCCGAAAGGGTTTGAGTCATCAATGCCGAGGGATTTTTTGTGACCGCCATCACTCAGGATCAGGACTTTATGACATTACTAAAGGTAATTTCCTCTCGGCGATCGCCTGATAAAGTTCACCACTGACACCATGTCAATATCACAGAAATCTCGTTGGCGTTAGGGGATACTAGACATATAGAGGACAGAAGAGCAACAACTTCTTTCTACTTTTTCTTTCTCTCTCTCATGTTTTTGTGCAACGATTTCTTTCTTGGGGCTAGGCGAAAACGACCTTAATTTTTCTCTGGTTTTTACGTCGCCCGCGACTTTACTCATTTCCCCACAAACTTAGACTAAAAAGCCATTTGAGTTAGATCGAGCTCTTTCGTTTGGCGATCGCCCTCATATTTCGACACAAAGAATTTTTCGACACTAAAATAATCTCACTGCGCGCGATATTTCAGATTAAACCACCACAGATTTTGACTTCGGCATCAAATTATAGGCATTTTGAGGCTTCCCGCCATGGGAGGTCTTTTTTATTTTAAGGAATGGGGGCGATCGCCACTGAATGATCGATTACGCAAGGGTTATGGGTAGCTTAATAAAAAAGTAAACAGCAAATACCTAAGTATTTTGCTCCCTTGCATAACTTGAGCGGCTGGGTAACGACAAGATCAGTAGAGGCATCAAGGATCTACCATGACCAATCACTTTTCCTTTTCCAACAAGCCAGAACCCTGTCCCCCATTTTTCCAAAGTGCCATTGTTTCAGAGGTTTTGCGGCCTCACCAAATGGGTGTCATTCATTATCGTGGCCGTTGGATCGCCGCCATGTGCCACCTCCCCATTACCCTGAAGCCCAATACTGCTGTTAGGGTGGTGCATGACTACGGTGATTATCTTAGTGTTGAACCATTTATGGACTAAGTTAACGTCAGTTATGGATAAGAATTTAGCTGATATTTCTTTAAAGAAAAGAAGACA
>NZ_MRBY01000088.1 GCF_001904615.1 [Limnothrix rosea] IAM M-220 | reverse complement strand
AAAATATTTTCAGAAAAAGGTGTTGACATGTCGAGGGAGTGTGGTTAATATAGTTAAGCGCGGTTGAGAGAGACGCACTGAACCGACGCCCCGAACCGAGACAAAAGAATAATTTGAAAGTGACTATCCGCCCCCTTGTTTTAACAAGATTATAACAAGTGAATCGGAAAAATCGTAGAGATTTATACCGAATGGCTTAGTTAAAGGATAAAGAGAGCCTTTAAAGAACATCTCTGATGAAGTGAGCGAAAGATTTTCGAATTGAGTAGTGAACTAATATGGAGAGTTTGATCCTGGCTCAGGATGAACGCTGGCGGTATGCCTAACACATGCAAGTCGAACGAAGTCTTCGGACTTAGTGGCGGACGGGTGAGTAACGCGTGAGAATCTGCCTTCAGGATGGGGACAACAGTTGGAAACGACTGCTAATACCCAATATGCCTACGGGTGAAACTTATTTGGCCTGAAGATGAGCTCGCGTCTGATTAGCTAGTTGGTGGTGTAAGAGACTACCAAGGCGACGATCAGTAGCTGGTCTGAGAGGATGAGCAGCCACACTGGGACTGAGACACGGCCCAGACTCCTACGGGAGGCAGCAGTGGGGAATTTTCCGCAATGGGCGAAAGCCTGACGGAGCAATACCGCGTGAGGGAGGAAGGTTTTTGGATTGTAAACCTCTTTTCTCAGGGAAGAATTTTGACGGTACCTGAGGAATAAGCACCGGCTAACTCCGTGCCAGCAGCCGCGGTAATACGGAGGGTGCAAGCGTTATCCGGAATTATTGGGCGTAAAGAGTCCGTAGGTGGTCATGCAAGTCTGCTGTCAAAGCCCACAGCTTAACTGTGGATAGGCGGTGGAAACTGCATGACTTGAGTACGGTAGGGGTAGAGGGAATTCCCAGTGTAGCGGTGAAATGCGTAGATATTGGGAAGAACACCGGTGGCGAAAGCGCTCTACTGGACCGTAACTGACACTGAGGGACGAAAGCCAAGGTAGCGAAAGGGATTAGATACCCCTGTAGTCTTGGCCGTAAACGATGGATACTAGGCGTTGTCTGTATCGACCCGGACAGTGCCGAAGCTAACGCGTTAAGTATCCCGCCTGGGGAGTACGCACGCAAGTGTGAAACTCAAAGGAATTGACGGGGGCCCGCACAAGCGGTGGAGTATGTGGTTTAATTCGATGCAACGCGAAGAACCTTACCAAGATTTGACATCCCGTGAACTATCCAGAGATGGATGGGTGCCTTCGGGAACACGGAGACAGGTGGTGCATGGCTGTCGTCAGCTCGTGTCGTGAGATGTTGGGTTAAGTCCCGCAACGAGCGCAACCCTCGTCCTTAGTTGCCATCATTAAGTTGGGCACTCTAGGGAGACTGCCGGGGACAACTCGGAGGAAGGTGGGGATGACGTCAAGTCATCATGCCCCTTACATTTTGGGCTACACACGTACTACAATGGTCGGGACAAAGGGCAGCAACCCCGCGAGGGCAAGCGAATCTCATCAAACCCGGCCTCAGTTCAGATTGCAGGCTGCAACTCGCCTGCATGAAGGAGGAATCGCTAGTAATCGCAGGTCAGCATACTGCGGTGAATCCGTTCCCGGGCCTTGTACACACCGCCCGTCACACCATGGAAGCTGGCAACGCCCGAAGTCGTTACTCTAACCGTTCGCGGAGGAGGGCGCCGAAGGCAGTGCTAGTGACTGGGGTGAAGTCGTAACAAGGTAGCCGTACCGGAAGGTGTGGCTGGATCACCTCCTTTTAGGGAGACCTAACCTATTCGATTCCGAAAGCAAAAAGCAATTAAGAACGAGTAAGGTCATCTCGAAGGTCGTGCGAGGGGGAATAACGGAAGTCACTTTCAAATTTAGGTTCGTGGAAATGGGCTATTAGCTCAGGTGGTTAGAGCGCACCCCTGATAAGGGTGAGGTCCCTGGTTCAAGTCCAGGATGGCCCACTTATCAAGATAGTGTCTATGAATAGGCGCTGAATTGATCAAAAATGGGGGTATAGCTCAGTTGGTAGAGCGCCTGCTTTGCAAGCAGGATGTCAGCGGTTCGAGTCCGCTTACCTCCACCAAGCCACTATTGAAATTGAATTAGCATCTGCATTATGTGAGTAATGTTGAATGCTGAAAGAGATTTCAGCAAAGCACCTTGAAAACTGCACAAAAGAATAAAAGATAGTCGAATACAATAGCTAGGTAGGAAAGTATTAAAACAATCCGAAATAATAGCCAAGAGTCTGACCTCGAATGAAAAGAAAGGTCAAGCTACAAAGGGCTAACGGTGGATACCTAGGCACACAGAGGCGATGAAGGACGTGGTTACCGACGATATACTCCGGGGAGCTGGAAGCAAGCATTGAGCCGGAGGTTTCCGAATGGGGCAACCCTAAATACAGTCATCTGAATATATAGGATGATATGAGCCAACTCAGCGAACTGAAACATCTTAGTAGCTGAAGGAAGAGAAAGAAAAATCGATTCCCTTAGTAGCGGCGAGCGAAGCGGGAAGAGCCCAAACCAACTGTTTCGACGGTTGGGGTTGTGGGACAGCAATATAGACTGTGAATATTAAACGAAGTAGTTGAAAGCTACACCAGAGAAGGTGAAAGTCCTGTAGTTGAAAATTGAAGCAGCTTAGCTGTATCCCGAGTAGTACGGAGCACGTGGAATTCCGTATGAATCAGCGAGGACCACCTCGTAAGGCTAAATACTCCTGTGTGACCGATAGTGAAACAGTACCGCGAGGGAAAGGTGAAAAGAACCCCGGGAGGGGAGTGAAATAGAACATGAAACCGTTAGCCTACAAGCAATAGAAGGACGATTTAACGTCTGACTGTGTGCCTGTTGAAGAATGAGCCGGCGACTTACAGGCTGTGGCAGGTTAAGGTGAAAAGCCGAAGCCAAAGTGAAAACGAGTCTGAATAGGGCGGAAGTCACAGTTTGTAGACCCGAACCTGGGTGATCTAACCATGGCCAGGATGAAGCTTAGGTAATACTAAGTGGAAGTCCGAACCGACTTCTGTTGAAAAAGGAGCGGATGAGCTGTGGTTAGGGGTGAAATGCCAATCGAACCCAGAGCTAGCTGGTTCTCCCCGAAATGTGTTTAGGCGCAGCGGTTAGTTTCCTTATGCAGGGGTAAAGCACTGTTTCGCTGCGGGCTGCGAGAGCGGTACCAAAGTGAGACAAACTAAGAATACTGCATAATATTTAACCAGTAAGACGGTGAGGGATAAGCTCCATCGTCGAGAGGGAAACAGCCCAGACCGCCAGCTAAGGTCCCAAAATAATTGCTAAGTGATAAAGGAGGTGGGAGTGCATAGACAACCAGGAGGTTTGCCTAGAAGCAGCAATCCTTGAAAGAGTGCGTAATAGCTCACTGGTCAAGCGCTCCTGCGCCGAAAATGAACGGGGCTAAGCAATTTACCGAAGCTGCGGACTTATTTATAAGTGGTAGGGGAGCGTTCTATACGGTGTGAAGCATTAGCGGCAAGCAGATGTGGACTATATAGAAGTGAGAATGTCGGCTTAAGTAGCGAAAATATGTGTGAGAATCACATACCCCGAAACCCTAAGGGTTCCTCCGGAAGGCTCGTCCGCGGAGGGTTAGTCGGGACCTAAGGCGAGGCCGAAAGGCGTAGTCGATGGACATGAGGTTAATATTCCTCAACTCTTATGTGGGAGCATAATTATGACGCATGAAAGATAGCTACACCCTTAATGGATTGGGAGGAGGTTACGACCTCCGTGTAGTCAAGGATAGTGCCTAGAAAAGCTAATTATGTGTTGAAAGCATAAGACCCGTACCCGAAACCGACACAGGTAGGGTGGTAGAGTATACCGAGGGGCGCGAGGTAACTCTCTCTAAGGAACTCGGCAAAATTGCTCCGTAACTTTGGGAGAAGGAGTGCCACCGAGAGGTGGTCGCAGTGAAGAGGCCCAGGCGACTGTTTACCAAAAACACAGGTCTCTGCAAACTCGTAAGAGGAAGTATAGGGGCTGACGCCTGCCCAGTGCCGGAAGGTTAAGGAAGTCGGTTAGCTTCGGCGAAGCTGACGACTGAAGCCCCGGTGAACGGCGGCCGTAACTATAACGGTCCTAAGGTAGCGAAATTCCTTGTCGGGTAAGTTCCGACCCGCACGAAAGGCGTAACGATCTGGGCACTGTCTCGGAGAGAGGCTCGGCGAAATAGGATTGTCTGTGAAGATACGGACTACCTACACCTGGACAGAAAGACCCTATGAAGCTTTACTGTAGCTTGGTATTGGGTTCGGGCTTTGTTTGCGCAGGATAGGTGGGAGGCATTGATATATTCCTTGTGGGGAATATGGAGCCAATGGTGAGATACCACTCTAACAAGGCTAGAATTCTAACTTTAAACCGTGAAACCGGTGAAAGGACAGTATCAGGTGGGCAGTTTGACTGGGGCGGTCGCCTCCTAAACGATAACGGAGGCGCACAAAGGTTCCCTCAGGCTGGTTGGAAATCAGCCATTGAGTGCAAAGGCATAAGGGAGCTTGACTGCGAGACCTACAAGTCAAGCAGGATGGAAACATGGTCTTAGTGATCCGACGGCACTGCGTGGAAGGGCCGTCGCTCAACGGATAAAAGTTACTCTAGGGATAACAGGCTGATCTCCCCCAAGAGTTCACATCGACGGGGAGGTTTGGCACCTCGATGTCGGCTCATCGCAACCTGGGGCTGAAGTAGGTCCCAAGGGTTGGGCTGTTCGCCCATTAAAGCGGTACGTGAGCTGGGTTCAGAACGTCGTGAGACAGTTCGGTCCATATCCGGTGTAGGCGCAAGAGTATTGAGAGGAGTCTTCCTTAGTACGAGAGGACCGGGAAGGACGCACCGCTGGTGTACCTGTTATCGTGCCAACGGTAAACGCAGGGTAGCCAAGTGCGGAGTGGATAACCGCTGAAAGCATCTAAGTGGGAAGCCCACCTCAAGATGAGTACTCTCATGGAGTTAATCCAGTAAGGTCACGGGAAGAACACCCGTTAATAGGCATTAGGTGGAAGTGTGGCAACATACGCAGCCGAGATGTCCTAACAGACCGAGGGCTTGTCCTTAATTCAATCGAATCAGACATCTAAAGTAAGTCGATATATATCTAATTCTTTGTGCAGTCTTGAGGGTGTGAATACACACCACTGCTTGGTGTTTTTAGCATCGTGGAACCACTCCGATTCCATCCCGAACTCGGCTGTGAAACTCGATAGCGGCGACGATACCTTTGGGGTAGCCCACCGGGAAAATAGCTCAATGCCAAGCTTCTCTTTTTTATATAAAACTGAATATATTTAACTAGACTTCCTACATGTCATCGTAGGGAGTTTATTTGTTTTTCTCCTCTCCTTCGCTATATTTATATCAGTCTTTTT
>NZ_MRBY01000087.1 GCF_001904615.1 [Limnothrix rosea] IAM M-220 | reverse complement strand
GCTCTCCCATTCACCGCGTCGTACTTCCGAGCATGCTTAAGCAAAACTCACGTTAAATATCAAATGAAACATTACTGTCAGAGTGGGTAATAGTTAGGCTTTATCCAGCAGCCAGTAGGTGGTCATTGCTCCTTTGCCTTTAACGGAGATCATGCCGCGCTGTTCGAAAATATAACGGTCTTTAAGGAGTTTGTAGGTGGATTCTGTCACTTGAATTAAGTTGGTTTCACCGCTACTTTCCATACGAGAGGCCACATTCACTGCGTCGCCCCAAAGGTCATAGATAAATTTTTTCGTGCCGATCACTCCGGCAATGACTTCGCCTGTATTGATGCCAATGCGTAGTCGTAGGGGATGGTTGAGTTGGGTATGTTCGTCCAGTTGGACTTGGATCGGACTCATTTTCTGGGCAATTTCAATCATGGCTAAGGCCATATCGGCGATCGCCGCCACGTGATTTTCGTCGGGAATCGGTAATCCGCCCGCCACCATGTAGGCATCACCAATGGTTTTAATTTTTTCGAGGCCATACTGGTCGGCGAGTTGGTCAAATTCTGAAAAAATATCGTTTAAAACTTCCAAGAGAGCTTGGGGAGATAAGCGCGAGGCGAGGGGCGTAAAATCCACAATGTCTGCGAAAAGAACTGTGGCTTGGTCATATTGCTCGGCGATGGTGCCGGGTTTGTTTTTGAGTTGGGTGGCGATCGCCTCGGGCAAAATATTAAGGAGTAGGGCTTCAGCTTTCGCCTGTTCTTGCTGGAGGGCTTCTTCGGCTAATTTTTTCTCGGTAATATCTTCGACTACACCGAGAACGCCAATGACATTACCTTCAGTGTCGTGGATGGGAACCTTACTGAGGTCGAGCCAGTTTTCTTTGCGGGCGGGTAGGGGCTTAATTTTTCGGATGGTTAAATGGTGAATGCTTTCGTTTTCGGAGATGACCTGAATGTCTTGCTGTCGGAAAAATTCTGCTTCGTCTGGATCCTCTAAAAGCTGAAAATCATCTTTGCCCACCACAGCTTCGGGTTCGTCTAAACCTGCGGCGATCGCCCAGTTGTTATTGCAGCCACGAAAGCGTAAATCCCGATCCTTCCAAAAAATTTGCTGGGGAATATTATTTAAAATTAGACGTAGATATTCTTCCTTTTCGGATAATGCCCGCTCGGCTTGTTTGCGATCGCTAATGTCGTTGACTACGCCCTCCAGACAATGGTCTTCGTGGTTATACCGTCCGGAAATCAGGACATCGATAATACTGCCATCGGTACGACGAAATTGGGTTTCAAAGTTATGCAGCTCGTAGTCCACCACTTGCTCTAACATTTTGGCGCGATCGCCGATATCTGCATAAAAGTCCGCTGCGGTTAATTTACCAATCACCTCATCTGGATTGTCGTAGCCCATCATTTCAATACAACAGGCATTCGCGTCAATCACCAGACCATCCTCCACCCTTGTGCGAAAAATACCCACCTGAGAATTATCATAAATACCGCGATATTTCAGCTCGCTAGCCCGCAACTCTTGGGTACGCTCCTGTACTTTCACCTCAAGACCCGCCTTTGCTTCTGCCAGCTCATCAAAGGATTTTTGCAATTGCGATCGCATCCGGTTAAAGGCTAGAGCCAGCTTTGTGGTTTCGCGCATCATGCCCACCCGACCGTTATTGTTGTTGGGGATAATCACATTCCATTCCCCCTCTGCCAGGGCGATCGCCGCCTGCGACAATTGCAAAATCGGTCGTGAAATCCAACGGGACGTGATCAAGCCCACCCCCGACGCCACCACCAACGCCCCAAACATGACCAAAATAGTATTACGCGTATTGATGTGAATCTGCGCCATAAAATCCGACTCAGGAATTGTCTGAATCACCAGCCAATCCAAGCCAAACTCATCTTGATAGGGAGTAACTTGTAAAAAATGCGTCACACCATCCAGCTCAATGCGACCCTTTTTCATTTGAGCGATATTTTCGAGGGAGCCAAATTCTTTTTTTAAATAGCGCGTCGTTGATTGAATCAGATCATCATCGCTCACCTCTGCCAGCAAACGCTCCGGCTGCTCCTTATTGTTCCGAAAATTTAAACTACTGCGCAGCGTCGAACTACCAATCAAAGCCCCATTACGCTCCAAAATAAACGCTTGACCCGTTTTACCGACCTCAAGACTTTTTAGAAAAGAGTTTAATTCTGCCAGCAAGACATCTGTGCCAATGACACCAATCACTTCACCCCTGCCATTCATCACTGGCTCAGCTAGCGTCAGACCCAACATCTGGTTACTAAACATCACGTAAACAGGACTCCAGCGGGTCACCTTCGCCCCTACCGGATTTTTAAACCAGTCACGATCTTGCAAAACATAGTTTTCGCGGGTGTTGTAAATGTAGGTCGGCTCATTGTCATCGTTAAGCCGCAGGGTCTGAAATTTGCCATCCATCTCACGGGTCGCAATCTTTAAGACCTGCTGCTCCCCTTTCCAGCGCCCAATGCCTAAATAATCACCCTCGATAGAGCCATATTGAATTGTATTAATTTGAGGATTGTCGGCGATCGCCCGCCGAAAATAAGTAATCAAAGACTCACGATCCGTCGGGTCAATAAACCCTAACTCAATGGCGGCGATCGTGGCACGATTAGCAAAATCCGGCTCCCGCAAATAACTCCGCAGATGGAGATCAATTTCCCGTGAAATTTCCGTTTGTAACTGTTGCACCAAAGTATCAACAGACCTTTGACCATTCCGTAACGACCAATAGCCAATCAAACCAACAGCACCAAAAATTTGCAACAAAAAAGGGACAACCAATACAAGACGTAAAGGTAATTGCTGCGATTTACGAGTAAACCATTTCAGACGCTTAGTCCAAACCATAGATATTCACAACATGTCAATGACAGCTGTTTCGGTCTTTCATTTATCATTAACACGACTTCTGAGAAAGATCCTGACATATTTGTCTAGCTTCAAGATCTACAAAGACTTAAATTATTCTAAACATACATCCTAGACCCTTCTCAAAATGCCACAGATGTACCCATAGAAGATTTTTCAGCATACATCTAAAACACAAATCAAAAATCCCAACTTCCATGAAAAAGCTGGGAATCCACATTTTTTTAAATTTATTTTGTTAACCGACAACTCTATTTTGATAGCAAAATCCCGATGAAACCATCGAGATTAGTTAAGACTTTAAAACCAAAGCAGAGCAGAGAAGACAACACTCAAAAAATAATCATCTAATACCATTTAATAGACATTAACGTCTCATTTACTTGCCGTAATTCTTGTTGTTCAACCCATTCTTTTGACTGATAGGTTCCAAAGACTCGATCCCACAAATCAACGCCGATACCATAGTTGTGGTGCCATTGATTGTACTTGTGGTGAACATAGTGAACAGGTATACTCATCCAGAAACATTTAATGGGAGTGTCATGTTGTAACTGGTGGGCATAGGCAGCGAAAGCAGCATAACTCACAATGCCAAGAGTCCAGCTGATACCGATATCAAGGGAGATAAAAAACATCGGAATCATCACAGGACAAGTGCCGAAAACATAATTCCGAAATTCCCAAAGAAATCCTTGCCCTTCACCACCCAGATGATGCTGCGTATGGCCTTGGCCGAGCTTTGGAAATATTTTTTTTATGGGGTGGGATTGTCTAACATGAAATACTCGATGAATCCAATACTCGATAAAACTGCCAAATAAAACTGCGAGAATGAAAAAAGTAGCTATAACTACAATATTTGTTGGAGCCGCCATGACATCTATTAGAAAATGGTGAAACAGATAGATCTTATGTAATTAAAGCGTATTGTAACCTTTGAAATCGTCAGTAAGCTTTTCAGAAAAGCAGGAGTTCTTTTTCCTATCTTTATTCAAAAAATGAGCTTTATCACAGCTATTTCAACAGTTTTGTTTGGCTTTAAAACGTAATTATAAAAAATATATTAAATAAAAAATAGATTAATGATCAAGGGTCTTTTCGCCGATGGTATCTTCCGACGCATTCTCAAAAATTTTAGCTGGCTCCTGATCGGACAGATTTTTACGGCGATCGCCAACTTTGGCTACCTTAGCCTAACGGCACACCGCCTAGGCCTAGAGCTGTTTGGCCTCTTTATTTTAGCGAGGGCATTTATTGAGATCCTGATTGGCGTGACAACCTTCCAGTCGTGGCAAGCCTTTATTCGCTACGGCGCAGTCTATCTCAAAGAAAAAAATAGAGATGCACTACAGCATTTGATCAAAGTCACAACACTACTGGATATCCTCGGTTCCTGCGGTGGTTTTTTTGTTGCCATTACCCTTGCCCCCTTTGTTGGTTCGTTAGTGGGCTGGGATGCGAGCACCATCCGTGAAGTCCAGTGGTGTAGCGTCTTAATGCTATTTACCCTAGGCTCAACGCCGATGGGATTATTAAGGTTATTTGATCGCTTTAATTGGCTCGCTTTACAGCAAACTGTCCCAGCCTTCACCCGTTTAGCTGGCACCATTATTGCGTTATCCCTAGAAGCCCCATTTTGGAGCTATTTGTTTATTTGGGTCTTCGCAGAGGCGATGAACGGTGTATCACTTTTATTTTTAGGGTGGCGGGAAGTTCGTCGTCAGGGACTTTTAGAGGGGATGGATTGGTCGTGCCCTAATTTATTTACTGTAGATCGCACCCTGCTCAAATTTTGTTTGGTGTCGAATCTCAACTCATCATTGCCCCTTGTGATGACGGTAAGCCCATTAATCATTGGTATTTTTGCTACCCCCGTAGCTGTGGGTCTATATCGAGCTGGTTACGAGTTGGCGACACCATTGCGGGAAGTTGCTTTGTTATTTACCCATTCGGTTTATCCAGAGCTTGCCCATCTCAGCAGTCGCGATCGCTGGCGTAAATTTAGCCGGATTGTGTTGAAATTCAGCTTCATTCTGAAAGGATTTGGTTTATTGCTTTTCCTATTAGGACTATGGTTCGGTAAAGATTTGCTCTACTACGCGATGGGGGAAGATTTTGTCGCCGCCTATGCAACCTTGATGGTGATGGTCGTTGCAGGTATTTTCAATATGGGAAATTGCCTATTAGAACCCGCTTTATTCGCGATGGGTCTGCCGCAAATTTCGTTGAGGGTCAATAGCATCGCAATTCTAGGAATTTATTTACCAATGCTCGTTATTTTAACGATTCAATTTGGGGCGATCGGTGCAGGTCTGGCCACTTTAATCTCTTTCTTTTCTAGCTTTACCCTCAATACTGTTTTAACGTGGCAACAAATTAGGCTCAAAATCAAATTAAAACAACGGGTGCGAGAATTGAGTCGGGTCAAGTAATACGTAAGTCTGACATTGCTTGATTTACGAGTGAGAACAAGTGATTTCACTGGTATTAGTAATGTCAATCTTTCTTTCGGAGAATAATAAATACGCCGTAGGAACAATAAGTTCTTTGGTTATTTTCGTTATGTTATAAATGCGCTGTTAAAGATTTTAGTTGTTAAAAAGTTTTTGATTATGGGCTTTCCTAAAAGAACGTGAGTTTTGCTTAAGCATGCTCGGAAGTACGACGCGGTGAATGAGAGAGCGAGAGATCGGGAGATGTTTCTATGCAAACAATCCTACTAGCTTTCAAA
>NZ_MRBY01000086.1 GCF_001904615.1 [Limnothrix rosea] IAM M-220 | reverse complement strand
TTCCTCTTTTCCTTGTCCTCTATTCGACCCTGTTCAACTTTTGTCCTGTACTTAGATCCTTGAATGACAATTTCAATATTCTCCCAGCGTCTTCCTCGTGGAAATTGCTGAATATCAAGCAATAAATTCGTTAACAAGCCAATTAGCTCCTCTTGATATTTTGGATGTAATTGATATTCTGTGAGTAACCAATCACAAAGTAAATATCCAAAGTTTCTATTGAGTAAGTGTTCATACTTCATGAGGATTGGAAATGTCACACTTCTTTGAGCATAGTTTTGTAGCGCAGCTTGTGACAGTTCCTCCATAAACTGTATATATTCGTTTCGATCATCTTCATTAGTTTCTATTGAGGTCTGACGGAAAAAACAAAGACTCAATTTTGCTATTATGCATCGAATTAAGCCAACTAGAATTTTTGCAATATCTCTAAATTTTACTTTGACTTTATTTATTACGAGACTAACCGTAAATAGAAAAAAGTTCCGATCAAATAATTTTTGGTAATTGATTAAAACTTCAATTACTTTCTGTGGAGAATTGAGAATCTGCGCAAAAAGCAGCTTACACTGCTTTTTGCGATTATACTTACTCATTATTTAAAAACAATGCTCTTGTAGAGTTCAGCCAAAGCCAACTTGAAATCTATAGATGCAAAAGAAATCGTGGTGTTAATATCCTTACAATCCGTCAAAAGCCATTGATTTTCTGCCGTTTTCGCAAAATGCTTTACGTAGCATTGATATTGATCAATCAGGAGATATTCGGAGAAGTTAGGAATAGAACGATAGGCATCGAACTTTTCTCCTTGATCGTAATTTTGGGTTGAGCTTGATAACACTTCAGCAATGACAATTGGATTGGTAATCGTCATCTTTGTGGTGTCAGTATAAATCGGTTCATCTCGGACAATCATTACATCTGGATAAGTGTACTTCCTTGTTTTTGGAATCCAGAGCCGTACATCACCGATGTAAACCTCACAATTTTGATCCGCTAACTCCATCAGTAAGAGAGCATAAAGTTTTCCGGCAAGCTTATTGTGATTTGTCGTACCGCCCGCCATCTCAATAATCTCTCCGTCTCGATATTCATGCTTGACTTCAGACTCTGCTTCCAAAGCCAGATATTCTTCCAGTGAATAACGTTTCTGTTTCTGGGGAACTGCTGCAACCAAACCACTCACCTCGATGCTTTCCTTTCGACTATAGCAATGGCATATTTTTTTAGCGCGCTTTTCTACTGAGTGAGTGGGCAGATTGGCGATCGCCATCGGCATTAGTTCTCGCGATGAATTAATTCAATTTTAGGTCTGTAATTATAAAACGGCGATCGCCTCACAGAGTCCCGTGCAAACATTGGTAAGAAAATCTAAATCTAGTGTTTCAAACGTATCACTGGGCTTGTGATAGTGAGGATTACGCAAATTAGCTGTGTCTGTCACCATCATTGCTTTGTAGCCCTGTTCCCAAAACGCCACGTGATCACTGCGCCGCGCATCAGGCACTGGATAACCTCGCCACCCCGCTGGCAGCCATTCGCAAGACACTGATTTTTTAATTTGGTGTTGCATGCCCCACATCTCAGGGATAGTCTGGATATCGCCAACCAAAGCAATAAAATTTCCCGTCGAAGGATAAAAATACTTTAAAAAGCTGGGGTAATTTTGCGAATTTGGTTCATGGGAGCAAAACCCCAACATTTCTAAACTCAACATTAGTCGTAATGGCTGATTTTTTTTACGAAGATGAGCCGCATAATTGAAACTGCCTTGTAAGCCAAATTCTTCGAGGTCAAAAGCCACAAAACGCATCGGATATCGTGCCGAATTTTCACTGAAAAATTTTGCCATTTCGAGTAAAACTGCCAACCCGGTAGCGTTATCATCAGCTCCCGGACTATTAATAACGGCATCGTAGTGAGCGCCAATTAAAATCGGTGGTTTTGACTGGATGGTTGCATCAGTGCAGAGATTCAAAATGATATTTTCGTGGGTTTTGCCTTCTACCTCAAAGTGGAAGGTTTCTGGCTCGCCATACTGTGCCATCATCTGCCGGGCATATTCTTTCACATAGAAATGTCCCACCGTCGAAAAATAGGGATCGCGGTTCCGAATAATTTGTTTGAGATGCTGGGTGAGTCGTGTTTTCAGTTCGTCTACCAAGGCTTTTCACTAGTCGGATTATTCGTTTCTGCCTGCATGGTAACGCCCAAACGTTGGTTTCTATTTTGGTGACAACATCAAATCTTTAAAATTTCAGACCTAATGTGAAGGTAAGACGATCGCTTTTGGCGGAATGACCAAATTTAGGGTGGAAGAACAGATCGTCGGTTTTATTTTTTGAGACAGGAATAATTCAATGTTTAACGGCAACAACTTTCTGAAGGTTACACAAAAAGGTTTGTTAACGGGGGCGATCGCCCTTGGTGGTTTTGGGATAATATCCACAGCTTTGGCTTGTGAATTCATCCTGCCCGACCAAAAAGCGATGGCTCAAACATCCACCCAAGTTTCAGGATCACATCCCTTGGCGATCGCCCTAAGGGCAGCGCAACAGGAGGGCTATGTGAACGAGGGGACTTGGCAAGAATATATCGAAATCATCCATGATTCAGCTGAAGCGCCCAGCAAGGCCACCGTTGTTATTACCCAAACGGGCTTCCTTGATGATTCGGTACAGGGGCATCAATTCCTTGTAACGCTCACCAAAAATGAGTTGGGCAACTGGCAGCTCATCGATATCGATAAAGAATGGATTTGCTATCGCGGCATTAGCGAAAGCGGTCTTTGCCTATAAAAGATTTTCGTTTCATTCCTCACTAATTCTTTACTCACTTATTTAATCTCTCATCTTCAAAAGTCCATGAAATCTCAACATTTTTTCTTTCCCGTCGCTGTGTTGTTCGGTAGCTCTCTGCTCGGTTGCTCGGCGATCGCCACCCAGTATTCATCTTCTCAAAATGTTGAAGCCGTCACGGTGAACCCGCCCACAGAAAACCGAGAAGACATTGCCCTATCACCAGTCGTCGTACTAGGGGAAACGGTAGAGCAATTACCAACCGCCTCAAATCGCACCGCCACAGATGCAGAAAAAGAGCAAATCCTCGCGGCGATCGCCAACCAGAAAAATGAGTTGGGATTATGCATGGACGAAGATGAGCTCCCCTCTGAAAGCTTTGATTTCTCTGAAGTTTATGTCCACCAAGGTGGCGATTATTTGGCGCAAGTACTCTGCTGGAATGCCGCCTACCAAGGGGTCTATGAATTTGTTGTCACCACACCCACTTTTGACAACGACACTTTAGAATTTCGCCATACCGATGTGCAGCTGGTGGGGTATCCGACCGTCGATCTCGAAACCAATATCATTCACAATGCCTATAAATTTAACGGCGCTGGTAGTTGCTTTGAAGAGACTAGCCATTACTGGAATGGATCTTCCCTTAATTTAATTTCTGCGGAATTAGTCGATGGCATCGAGGGCGGTTGTGATGAAATGGGTGTACGATCGCCATCGGAGGATTTTTTAATTACCGCTGATGGTGTTGGCACAGCAAAACTCGGCATGACCTTAGCCGAATTTCGCGCCACGATGCTCCCGGACATGACCCTCGAACCCACAGTTCTCGGTGTCGATATGCCTGAGGGTTTGCGACTGTCTTGGTACGGCGAAGTCCAGTATGACCTCGGCTTTGACTCGTTCCCGATTACGGAAAGCTCAAAAATCAATGTCATCGCAGTGCGTAACCCCAGTTTTAAGACAGCGCAGGGTATCGGTGCCGGGACTCCCCTAACCATGGCGATCGCCAAATATGGCACAGCGACCCTCAGTTACAGCACAGAAAATGAAATGCGTGAAGCCATCACCTTTGCTAATGGTTTCTTCGCTGATGCACCGGACAGAATGGTGTGGATTCGTTCCAATCAATGGACAGTCACTGATTTTGCTGGCATTTACCCTGAAAGTGATAGCTCTTATAAAGAAACGCAGCAGTACCACGACCATGCGGCGATCGGTGCCATTTGGCTGATGCAATAGGCTTTCACTTTTAACCATAGCCATTTTTCAAACCTGAGTTTCGGTGAAACAGAGCCTGCAATGATGACACGGTGAAGGGATGAGAGGGTAATGGGGAAATGGCTTTAGCCCACAAGTTTTAGCTAGAGCAATCCCCTGATCCCCTTGTCTCTGTATCCTCGTATCCCCGACTCCCTGTTGCCCAAAAGAGACATCCCAAACCAAGTATAAATTCCCAAGGGAAGACAAAGAATGCTACAACAATGAAGATAAAAAATCTCGTTATTCTTGTTGGGTTCTTTAATGATCAGTAGCAGCCAGCTTGTCCTCGGAAGTGGCATGGTTTTAGGTTCCGTATTTTGGGTCGAGATCGTCAGAGATGTTTATCACACCCTCGCCCATATTTGGGAACCGCTAAATCGTCTGCATATTTGGCATCACAAAGTATTCCGCCGAGATTTGACGGTAATTGACGAGGATATTTATAAAAAAGCCCATTGGTACAATGATTTACCGGAAGCGGGGGTCATGCTCGGTTTTGGTTTACTGTTTTGGGTGACGCTGTATTTGCTCAAGGTTGATGGGGCTTGGCTAGGGCTCGCGGGCTGTCTTTATACTCTGTCGTTTATGGTGGCGGCGATCGCCCGCGGTTTAGGGATTCCCATGGCGGATGAACTCACGGATATTACCCACCAGCCCGGCGACTTTAAAGCCTTACCCGGTGACTGGTTTGTCAATCGTCCTTACCATTGGCGACACCATTTTGATAACCAAGAGGCGTATTATTGTGGCACATTCACGCTTGTAGACAAAGTTATGGGGACAGCATTGTCATTGAAAGGAAAACGGGTCGCGGTAACGGGCGCATCAGGCAGTCTCGGACAAGCCCTCTTAAAAGAGCTCCATCAAACAGGGGCAAAGGCGATCGCCCTCACCTCAAAACCCCAAGAACTTAGTCTTAAGATCGCGGGTCAGGACATTGCCCTAAAAACAATTCAGTGGCAAGCGGGTAATGAAGCCGCAATTCTTGAAGACCTAAAAAAAGTAGATATTCTCGTGCTCAATCACGGCATCAATGTCCACGGCGATCGCACCCCAGAAGCGATTCAAAAATCCTACGAAATTAATACCTTTTCCCAGCAACGGTTAATCGAATTATTTTTAAGCACGATCAAAACAAACCAAGATCGCGTCCGCAAAGAAATTTGGGTAAATACTTCCGAAGCTGAAGTTAGCCCTGCGGTGAGTCCCCTCTACGAGCTCAGTAAACGAGCACTGGGAGATTTAGTCACCCTACAACGCTTAGATGCGCCCATTGTGATTCGTAAATTAATTTTGGGGCCATTTAAAAGCAACCTCAATCCCATCGGTGTGATGTCTGCAAACTTTGTGGCAAAAATGGTCGTCAATCTGGCGCGTCGGGATTTCCGTAATATCATCGTGACCATCAATCCCATTACCTACTTGCTATTCCCATTTAAAGAATTTTTCGTCTCCACCTATTTCAAGCTCTTTAGTAAAGGCAAAGGGAAGTAACATGCGCACGCTCGGATTATTGCTCAGTATGACGATTTTGGCGGGTTGGTTGGGATTAGTAGCAGTGATGTCCATCCAAAATATTGAGTTAGTTTCGATTAAATTTCTCCTGTGGGAATCGATTAAGTTACCTTTCGGCGTGCTGCTTACCTTTGCCGTCGGGTTTGGGTTGATCGTCGGTAGTTTTATTCCCGTCGGCCAAAAACGCTAAAAATCACCTATTCTCAAACAAGGTATTTTTTGGCAAAATCTATGGCATGGACTGAACTTCTAACCACGGGCGGCTGGGTCACCATCCCACTCTTTTTGTGCTCGATTATTTCGGTCACGCTGATCGCTGAACGATTATTTTTTTGGTTCCGCATTAACCGCGGGCAACGACCACTCCTCTGCAAAGTTTTGATGCTTTACCGCGATGATCCAAATCAGGCGATCGCCCTGTTGAAGAAAAACCAACATTTACCTATCTGTCGGATTTATCTTGAGGCTATCAGTATTCCCAACGCCACATCAGAGGAATTAACGATCGCCCTAGAGACCGCTGCCAAGGCTGAAATTCCGGTTTTAAAACGCTTTAATACTGTCTTTGAAACGATTATTGCCGTGGCTCCATTATTGGGACTTTTAGGGACAATTTTAGGCTTAATGAATTCCTTTAGCTCCCTCAAAATTGGCGATGTCGGTAGTACCCAAACGGTCGGTGTGACAGCGGGCATTAGTGAAGCTTTAATCTCAACCGCAGCGGGTCTTGTGATTGCAATTGTTACTTTGCTCTTTGCCAATAGCTTTCGGGGTTTTTATATTCGTCAGCTCAACCTCATCCAAGAATATGGCGGTCAACTAGAGCTTTTACATCGTCGTCTTTAAAGTCGGTCAACATCGCATTTTTCGACAGGATTACCCATTAAAAAACCTCTCACAAGACAGAGCTTGAAGAGGCAAATTAGTTATTTAACGTGAGTTTTGCTTAAGCATGCTCGGAAGTACGACGCGGTGAATGGGAGAGCG
>NZ_MRBY01000085.1 GCF_001904615.1 [Limnothrix rosea] IAM M-220 | reverse complement strand
CGTGTCTCCTTTTCTCTAAAGAATTTTGGCTACATTCTTATCCATAACTGACGTTAAATAGGTGTCAGGCATTACAAATTGGACTGTGCTGTTTCTAGTGAAACTGTGCCTTGGCGAAGGATTTGCCATGTACCATCACTTTGCCATTGAACAACAGTGGAGGGTTGGCCATTGCCGATTTTGCCTAATTGCTCTACCTCCCAACAATTTAAAACGGGTAGGTCTGGAAAGGTGAGGGCGATTTCCTGTGTCCATTCGATGGGAGGCTGTCCAGATAGGTTGGCGCTTGTGGTGGCCATCACGCCAGTTTTGGATAAGATTTTGCGTGCAATCTCAAGGTCTGGAACTCGTACGCCCACAGTCCCGGAATTGGTGGGGTTAATTGCCCCAGATACTCGATCTGAAGCGGGTAAGACAAGAGTGAGTGCACCGGGCCAATATTTAGCGGCGATCGCCTGCCATTGTTTTTTCTCTGCGGCACTACCGACAACATAGTCCCAAATTTCTTCTAGGGAAGCTGCCATTAAAATGAGGGGTTTATCGGGCGATCGCCGTTTGAGAGTGTAAATTTTCTGAGCATAATCCGGCTTTACAGCAACAGCTGGAACCGTATCAGTCGGAAAACTAATCACTTCATCCGCGTTAGCGTGATCAATAAGCGTTTCAAAATCAACTAAGGCCATGGATTATGTCGTTTTTTGTTTTTCAAGATAGTCAAAAACACTTTTATCACCAATATCCGCCGCCGGAGCCTGGGTAAATTTACGTGCCGCAAAGGTGAGAAATAACAGACTCCACACCATGGAACCGACCGCCGCCCAAGTTGCAGGTAAAAGTTGCGTTAAATGGCCTAACAGCAAAACAGGTACTAAAGGTGTCAAAACCATTGTTTCAACGCGCCGGAAACAAAAGCCTTCTTTAAAGAAAATGCCTGTAAGTGCAGCAAAGGTAAACCCAATGCCCCAAATGCTAGCGGGATGCTCAAAAATAACGGCAATGAGTGGCTGCTTAAAAAAGCTCATGAGGGCGATCGCCGCGACACAACCCATAGCCCAAAAAATCTGTAGTAATCGGTGGAGGGGCACAAGATAAATATGAATTTTCGCCAAACTTAGTCCGAGCCCGGCACAAAAAATGCCAAACAAGACCGTGACAGCATTTTGTACCGAGACACGATCCCCATGCCAAAGCATTAAGGCCGTCCCAAGGGAAAAACATAGTGCGGCGATCGCCAAACCACCTCGGTATAGCCAAACATCACGGCGATCGTCATCTGTAATCGTAAACTCACCGTAATAACCCTGATAAATTTCCGGCTGTATTGCACTATCCATCATTACCTTCTGCTATGTCTTGGCATTAAATTTCTACTGCTTGAGATTTTTGAGTTCCTGCTGCAACTCCTCTAGCTCGCGGCGGAGCTCTGCAGCCTCTTGGGACTTCTGATCAACATTGAGCTCCATCTCTTCTTCATCTAAAATTTCAATGCGACGAGGCTCTTTGGACTCCTCCGGAGCAGTCTTCGGTTGAGACTGAGCACCATTAGGAATTTTATCCTGAGCTTGCCTCACCATATCATTGACAAATTTTTTTGCCTCTTCCGCATTCATCTCGCCCTTTTGAACCATTTCATCCGCAACACCTTGGGCCTGTTCCTTGAGATCTTGGATCGTTGAACCCGCTTTTTCCGCGGCGATCGATGCCGCACCAACCCCAAGATAAAACGCCTTTTGAACCAAATTACCGAAGTCAGCCATCGCAATAATTACTCCTTCAAGTGCTCCTTTTCCTAGGATAATCGATACCTTTCGTGATTGGAGACTATTACAGATCCTCTGTCTTTTAGGCAAACTGTAAAACGATACTAACCGTAGAATTACCAGCGAAACCGATGGACGAAAGTCTAGATCCGACATTCCGCTAGTCCACATGGTCAAAAAATAATTAAAACGAAGCTATAGGATTCCAGCGATTTTATTGACGATAAGCTGAAATTATTGAGAATTCTCACCAGATCACTAAAAAGAGACTAAATGGCTAGAAAGCTTGCTACAAAAAGATCGTGGATTTAATTATTGTTTCGGCTTCTCAACTAGCAGAATGTGGGCTAGATCCCATTACTTGGCTTGTTTGTGATGTATTTTTTATGCCATAGGGACTTTGAATCTTGCTTTTAATCTGCTAATCCTTGCGATAAAAAGACCCCTAAATCTTCAAATTTAGGAGCCTAAGTATCAAAGTAATATTCAGTATTTTTGTCTAACTAGCCGTTAAATATTCGAGTGATTTCATCCACTAAAACTGCCGAGGTCTTTTATCCCGTGGTTACTTTATTGGCTTTAAAAGGATTCCAGTCTAGTAAAGCGAGCATTGCATAGTAGTGGACTGTAAAAAGTATAGAGAGAAAGATTTGCCCTCCCCAAAAACCATGCCAAAACTCAAAGGATTCAGGACCCCAATACACGGAAGCCAACGTCATTAGCATAATGCGAGGGACATTTGCGATCAGACTAAAAGCAATACCCATTAGGACAAATAACGATGTTTTCCACATGGGTTGCTTCCAAAAAATCCCAAGCAGCAAACTGGTCACTGCGGCAATCGTTGCAAGGTCAAAGCCACTACAGCCCCAGTCTACGCGCACAGATCCATCTGGCAGACTAATGATATCCCATTGCACACTGGGTGTTTGACCAATTACTTTTAAGCCTGCAGCTCCTGCTATGGCCATAAATCGTTCTAGTCCTGCTTCTGGTGTAAATGCTGTCCACACCATTTTTCCGAAAATCGTTGGCTGGGGAAAAAATCCCATAAAAATCAAAAAAGTAGGTAAGGGATATCTTTTAAAGAATCCGAAACCCCATGTGCTGAAAGCTGTACCTGTGAGAAAAATATAAAAAATAATCTTCTGATGCCATTCGACAGACAAACAGAAAGGCACAGCGGCGATCGCCACGCTAATCAGGATGTAACCAAGAATTTTGTCTTCTTCGGATGCTTTAAGTTGCGATAATTGTTCCCGCTTTTGCCACAGCTGAAAAAAACCGAACCCGGCTAAAGCGACTAGCAATAAACTTGCAGCACCGTTAATTGTGCCAAGCACAATATCATAAATCCACAAGGGAATAAACAGACACATGGCAAGCCAACCGAAGGCGATGAATCTGTTGTGCCATGACTTATTACCCTGCTGAAATAAATATTGAGCTGTTGATTGGACTTTGTTGCCGAGATTTAAATTGATTTTTTTCATTGGCTTTGTATGCGTGTCTTTGCTCTAATTACCCGTTTTTCGCAAGACGGGAACCGCTGCGTCCGATACCAATTAATCCAGCGCCCACCAGAATTAAATTGCCTACGTTAGAAACAGCTGTTTTAACCGCCGCTCTTCGGGCACGATTACGGCGTTCTTCTGCTTGCCTTGTGAGTTCGTCGGAAATACGTTGGAGATCTTCAACATTGACGCCTTCACGCAAATTTTCCGGATTCCGTTCGGCATCCCTAATTTGCTGCTGAATTTCGCTCTCTCTGTTGTCAATATTGCCCAATGCTTGGTTTTGTAGTTGTACTGCATCGGCGATCGCAATCAAACTGATTAAGAAAAATGCAATCCCAGCGATTAAAGAAGTACGAGAGATTAGGAGGAGTCGACTCTTTCCTTTGGCTACGCCCACACCACTGAAAGCAAGTAAAGCAATACCAAAGAGGAAAATAATACTGCGATTCGCAAATTCCTGTTCTATGCCAATGCGCCATGTCACATTACCAAGCTGAGGTGGCAAAAATAGGATCAGCATGTCGAAAATAAAACCGATGGTGCAGACTAGTCCGACAATCTTGGCAATATTTTTCGCACTATATCCTCCACCACCAGCTGTGGGTTGCTGCGTTTGATCAATGTTATATGTCATTTTTTAAAAGTAAAAACTGAAGCGATAGTAGCTAACCGTATAGAATCAGCCTTGCATCTACCTATACGATTGTACATTGCCAAAATCAGAGTGATACGACCTTTACAAACAAAATAAAAAACAAAAGCGCTCCATAAAAGTTTCCTTTCATTAAAGCGCTTCCAACAGCTATGCAGAACATTAGAGATTATTTGCTCAATACTTTTACTCTAATTAAAGACTAAATAAATCGGTAAATCATGAGTATTTAGCCAATAATGAGTCTATGCTTCCTCTTCTTGCTTCTTGCGAGATGCAGCACCGAAAAGACCAGCAACAACAGGAAGTACAGCTGCAGGAGTGGGGACTGCAGTCAAGCCACCAGAGAAAGTCCCTGTAGTAATATCAAAATCACCACTAAATGTACCAGTACCACCGAAGTTACCAGCACCATCAGTGAAATAACCAGCGAGGGTAAACTCAATGGTTGAACCATTGTTCATGAAGCTACCAATGTTTTCGAGGACAAAATTGACATCACCTTTGGAAGATGCAATTCCTGTAATGAAAGGATCAATTGTGCCACCAATACCAGCATCAACAATTGAAAAATTAGTGAAATCAATTGAGTCGCCCGCTGGAGCAAAATCGTCTTCTGCACGGAGGATGACACTGGGGTTTAGGAAAGCAAAATCGAAGTCATCGCCATCGCCAGTGGAAGTAATGTCAACTCCGCCGACGAAGCCCAAACTACCCTTAAGGTTGAGTGCCTGTGCAGGAGCTGTAGCAACGACAGATACAGTTGCAGCGAGAAGAGCAGCGTGAATTAATTTGTTGCCGATAAAATTCATTGTTTTAGATAACCTCGTTTCTGGTTAAGTAGGGAAGAATAGAACTCTTAGAAGCTCTATCTACATTGATTTGTTTCTTGTCTTCATTATACGCACCAAATTTTGATTGAGCAATACTTTTTCTCGAACTTCACCGTATTTTCACATAACATCTATCTATCTTCCGATTCATGATAATAATTACTTAAGAATTTATGTTTAAGTGCTTGGTGGCAACTCACTTTTTGTTTTTAGTAAATATTTATAAAAAAAGGCTCTAGATATTTCTAGAACCCTGCTTGATATTTGATTTAAATCTGAACTTTTTTTGCCGGCCGAGGTGTAGTTTTTATAGGTAGAAGGATGTTTTCTTGATGAAATCACTGCCGAAGCTTTCAAAGTCAACGGCTTCTTTTTTTTGTAATACTGCGTTGTATTGATTGGCGATCGCCGCAGGGGAAAAGTTGTTTTCGAGATAATTTCTTGCCGATTCACCAAGGGCTTTCGCTTTTTCTTGGTCTTGACTTAGTTCCAAGATGTACTGTGCTAAGCCTTGCGCGTCACCGTTTCTAAAGCCTGCACCACAGTTCCCTTCCTCAAGCATTTTGTTTAAATAAGTAGATTCTGGGCAAATTGCCGCGATGGGGCGGCCACTCGCTAGGTAACCATAAACTTTACTAGGTGCAACTAAGCCTTCCATGCCTTCACTAACACTTACTAAAGCCAAATCGCTAGCAGTTAAAGAGTAGGTTAAGTCTTTCTTGTCTTGATAAGGAAGGAAAACGAAGTTAGTTAATCCGTGCTGTTTGATCTTTGCTTTTAGTGTGTCTTGTTTTGCGCCTTTGCCGATGCAAACAAACTGAATAGGCTCATCTTTTAATGCAAGAGCGGCTTTAAACATCGTGTCAATGTCGTGGCAACGACCCATGTTTCCGGAATAGAGAACTGTGAATTTCTCAACTAAATTATGCTTTTGTGCAAACCAGTTTTCTTTCTTTTCGATTGGATAAATCTTTTGAGGATCTGCCCAGCTATGAATGACTGCAATTTTGTTTTCAACTTCAGGACAGTGAGCAACAATTCGATCTTTCATATTGCTGCTTAAAACGATGATTTCCTTAGAATTTCGCCATACTTGCTTGTTTAGCCAAGTCCAAATTTTAACGATGGGGTGGTCGCGGCGAATCATACCGAGCTCAACTGAAATGTCGGGATGAATATCGTAAACCAAGCAAATGTAAGGGACGTTGAAGAAGAAGTTTAGGAGATAACCGATAACGGGCAGAAAAGGAGGAGCAGTCGTGACGAGTAAAAGATTGTACTTTCTGTAGTTCGCTACGATGTGGGCGATCGCCCGGAAGGAAAAGAGAAGACCACCAAGCAATGCTCCTCTTAATCGCTTAGAGCCAAACTTAGTAATGTTGGAGCGGCGAACTCTGACACCGGATTCGAGGATTTCCTCTTTAGCGGCTGCGTCACTTTGGTAAGCATAGCCGGGCTGCCCAGTGAAAACATCAATGCTCATGCCTTGACGACCAAGGTGCTTAACGAGCTCTTCGATAAGCTGGCCAGTGGCAGCATAGTCTGGGGGAAAAAACTGAGTGACGACAGAGAGTTTCGTTGAGCTATCAGTAGCCGTTTCTTGCTGACGTACCCAAGGAAGAAAACGTATCAGGGAGCGGTCATAGATTTTTTTGGAAGAAATGTTGCGGCTAACAGTCACGATCTTGTCTCTCTACTTCAAATCAGTGTGTGAACTTGCAAAATGGATTTGCTTTGTTGCTTAACCAAAGTCTAGCAACTGGGTCTTGCTATAAAGCCACAGAAATACCTGTTTTGTTTAAAGGTTTTGTAAAGCTTGTTTTTTTTCTATGAAGTACTAATAAAGTCTTCATTGGATCGAGTCTTTTGGTCTAAATTTTGAGTCGAATAAATGACCAAAAATACTCTGCATATGGTGTGCATATGTATATCACACACTCTCTCTGGTGTCTTTTAGGTGCTTTGTTTGTTGTTTTTCTGAGCTGCTGTGGGATTGTGTACGTATATCTTTAGGTACATACAAATATGAATCTTGAAATGGGTCTTTTTTATTTTTTGAATAAGGGTTATTTAAGGTATGTCGATCAGACTAATCCCGCATCTTATAAGTAATGACAAATGGATTTAGTTCTTTTTTTTGGGTTGCAGATGTCAGTAACGTCAGTTGTGGATAAGAATGTAGCCAAAATTCTTTAGAGAAAAGGAGACACGGAGAGGGAGAGACACGGGGAAGCAACGAAAATTTGCATTTTTTGAAAGCTAGTAGGATTGTTTGCATAGAAACATCTCTCTATCTCTCGCTCTCCCATTCACTGCGTCGTACTTCCGAGCATGCTTAAGCAAAACTCGTGTTCGGTACATTTTTGGTTTGAAGTTGGCTCATGAATTTTGTCTAAGGGGGCTGAATTGGTCTGTGGTGTCGTTTGGTTCTCGTATTGCATGGGATGGGTTAGGGGTCGCACTGGATGAGTCGGGATTTTGAAAGGTATTTGTGTGCGTGTAAGCTGATTGCGCCTGATGTTATGCGCTAGATCTGTCTTTGGGCATGTTGGGAGAGCGTCAACTTTTTTTCTTTGAGTGGACACATTTCAACAAACGTCAGTTTTTAATCCATGTAGTCATGGAGACTTGTGGGATAAGGTGCGCTGCCACCATTTACCTGTGCGCCACCATGAACGGACGACTTTCTATTGATCAATACTGTGAAAATTGTGAATGTCAGGGAAGTACAGGCAAATCAAAAGTGGAAATTATGCGCTAAATCGACCATGGCATCGTTTTGTGGAAAGAGATCTGGCAATACTAGACCGAATAATTCCACGTTATTTGCTTTGAAGGAATTGGAGAGGAAAAAGTCGGTGACGGGTACAGCCTACCTGCAAGGATCAAGGGTATTGGGTATAAATGCGCCATTCACCAATGTATTGATATGAGGTGTAAAAAAGGCGGAGTTGCGGGGGGGATGTTGGGGAATCGGCGTTTTGGGCTGTTGCTCTGGTGTAGATAGGGTGATCGGCTAGGGGGTGTGACATGAATTGTTTATAAGTGAGCTGATACGAGTGGTAAAGTGCCGTCAGTTCTAGGGAGAAGACAGGGCACTATGGGGCATATTGATGGTGAGGCGATCGCCCTATTTGTTTATATGGTCGTGGTTGGCAAGGTTGGTCGGGGTTTGACTTTGATGGTTTTGACTATAGACCTCTTGCATGAATAAAATAGAAAAGGATGGAATTAGGGGAATGAAGAAACAAAGCAATGTATTACGAAGAGCTAAAAGAGC
>NZ_MRBY01000084.1 GCF_001904615.1 [Limnothrix rosea] IAM M-220 | reverse complement strand
CTGGGTTAGTAATGGAACCATCGTTTCAACGACATTGCTTTTACTACTTCAGCATACTCATTCCCGGAGAGCCAAAAAGCGGTAGAACCCTAGTATGCATTATTGTTCTAGCTGTAATCTGAGTCATAATTAAACCTGAACATCTAATAATGGCGAGTGTAGTTCTAGTTATTATGATGGCGTTTTGTATGCTTTTTTACAGTTTTATAACGTTATAAAAGAAGCTTGCTGTGGGCTTTTTTGAGGAAATTTCTAATGTGTTCAGGTGCACAATTCGCGTCGTGATCTGAATCACAGTGAATCTATCGTGAAATCACCCAATAAATATAAAAAAGGAACAAAAATAATAGTATGAGTCTCTAAATAATTAGGTATTACTCAGTAATTGTTGTTATGAACACTCCATTTGCGATTCGTCGCTTAGTTGAGAAAGCACTTTTCATTAAGCAGATGACCCCTGAAATCGAGAACGCCATCAATTCGGAATTGACTCGTCAGGGTCATGTTTCTGATGTTGATTATGAGGCTTTGGAGCTTCTCATGTCTGAGATGGATGCTGGTCGTATTCGCTTGGTGCCGAGCCGCTTCTTGATCTAATTTCATTTCATTTAAACTTTTCCTGCTGAGGGACAAAGGTTTGCAATCGAACAGTTTTCGCACTGTGGTTTTCTTGCGTTACAAATGGCACGGCCGTGGTAAATCAATCGGATAGACCAATTTTCCCATTCTGGCTGGGGTAAGAGCTTCATTAAATCGCGTTCAATTTGGATGGGATTGTCTGATTTTGTCAGTCTCAGTCGATTACTCAATCGCTTCACGTGGGTATCTACTGTTACGCCTGAGATGATGCCGAAGGCATGGGCAAGGACGACGTTTGCTGTTTTACGGGCTACTCCGGCTAGGGTCAATAGCTCTTCCATGGTCTGTGGTACATGGCCTTCGAATTCGGACATAATCCGTTGACAGGCTTTCTGTATATTTTTAGCTTTATTACGATAAAAACCAGTTGAACGCACAAGCTGCTCCAGCTCTTCAATATCGGCGGCGGCGAAGGCTGGTGCGTCGGGAAAGCGTTTGAATAGGGCTGGTGTTACTTTATTCACGCGTTCATCGGTACATTGGGCTGACAAAATTGTGGCGACCATTAATTGTACGGGTGTTTCGTAGTCAAGGCTGCATGTAGCATTGGGATATAGTTCGTGAAGTTTTTCGAGTACGGCGATCGCCCGTTTTTTTTTGCTGCGTGGATATGTGATTGCCATGGGGTCTTGGGTCTAACGATGGGCAGTGGGGATTTTGTATTGTAATGAGGCTCAGTGGTGAATCTCAAATGATGGGCTGGAAGATTCTGGGCTTTAGGGGGAGTTATTGCAGGTGGATTAATGGGAGATGATGCCTGACCACTGCACTTTTTTCTCTCCACTGCGACGATAGGAAAAGAAATTCTTGGATTCTTTGTAGGTGCAATGGGGGGCGATCGCCAGTTGTTCTGGTGCTAATCTTAATTGCTCTAATTGCAATTGGTTAACGCGACGGACATCAAGGCGCACTTTATCCGGTTCTGCATCAAACAGGAGTGGCGAATTTTCGATATTTTCAAGGGCGAGAATCATGGCCTCAGGCTCATCTTTTAGATCGTCAAATCCCAAACTTAAGCCCATTTCTAAAGCAACATCTATAGACACTTGGTAGACTTCGCCGCTAATGGCAGGGCCGAGGGCAACCCGTAAATTTTCCAGCTCCGAGCCGGCATCAAGAAATTTTTTGACAGCGACAGGCAGAATGCGTTTTGCCGTGCCGCGCCAACCGGAATGAACCGCCGCGACTTGGCCTGTTTTAATATCCCCAATTAATGCTGGCGTACAATCGGCTGATGCGACGAATAAAGCTTGTTTCGTGTTGTCTGAAATGAGGCCATCGGCTTGCGAAAAATGCTGTCCTTCCCACTGAATATTGGCAGGGGATAAAACTGTATTGCCATGCACTTGTTTTACTCTGTGTGCTGATGCTTGGGGGTCAAAAACTAAAGCTAATTTTTCTGGCATTTGTGGTGCAAAGCTTTGGGTGAAAAAGCCGTGTTGCCACTGATCTAACAGTTGGCATGTTAAGTAAGATTTTCCTTGCCACTCTTGCCACTGCCATTGTTCTAATGAAGTTGCGTCGCCCATGCTACTAAGTCCTGCGTTTGAGAGTCGATCTTCCCAATATAGTAGTCAAAGTAAAGCAATCTCTAGAAAAGAGCCTCGCGGTCTGAAAACGCTAAGTTTAGTTGCCTCGGTTGCCCATTCCAAAAAGCTGGTATTTTAATGGAGGCAAAAAGCAAATGAGATAAAAGTGGGGCGACTGATGGGATACCAACGTGTACTGTTAAAGCTAAGTGGTGAGGCATTGATGGGGGATCTTGGTTATGGGATTGACCCTGCTATTGTGTCTGACATCGCACGGGAGATTGCGGAGGTTGTGGCAAGTGGTGTGCAGCTGGTGGTGGTTGTGGGCGGCGGAAATATTTTTCGTGGTGTCCAGGCTTCGGCGAAGGGGATGGATCGGGCAAATGCTGATTATATCGGTATGATTGCCACGGTGATGAATGCGATGACTTTGCAGGATGCCCTTGAGCAGATTGAAATTCCCACTCGTGTACAAACGGCGATCGCCATGCAAGAGGTGGCAGAACCCTACATTCGTCGCCGTGCTATTCGTCATCTAGAGAAGGGTCGGGTGGTGATTTTTGGGGCTGGCTCCGGTAATCCCTTTTTTACGACTGATACAACCGCAGCGCTGCGGGCAGCTGAAATTGATGCGGAAGTAATCTTTAAAGCGACCAAGGTGGATGGCATTTATGATAGTGACCCGGCCAAAAATCCTGAGGCAAAACGCTACGAAAGCTTGACCTATACCCACGTTCTAGCCAATGATCTAAGGGTAATGGATGGTACGGCGATCGCCCTATGCAAAGAAAACAACATTCCAATTATGGTGTTTAACCTCTTTGAAAAAGGTAATATCGTCCGCGCCGTCAAAGGTGAACCAGTTGGAACAATTGTGGGAGGTTTCTGTGACGTTAAATGATCTCAGAGAAAATATGCAAAAGACCATTGAGGCAACTCAGCGGTCTTTCAACACGTTAAGAACAGGTAGAGCCAGCACCGCGCTACTCGACCGAATTACAGTGGAATACTACGGTGCAGAAACACCTTTAAAATCTTTGGCCAGTATTACCACTCCCGATTCCAGCACCATTATGATTCAGCCTTTTGATAAAGGCAGTGTCAGTGATATTGAACGGGCAATTTCCATGTCTGACTTAGGTTTGACACCAAATAATGACGGTATGATTGTGCGCCTCAATATTCCACCTCTCACGAAGGATCGTCGTAAGGAACTGGTTAAAACAGCTAGTAAATTGGCAGAAGAAGGTAAAGTTGCAATCCGCAATATTCGCCGTGATGCTATTGATGATGTGCGTAAGCAAGAAAAAAATAGCGATATTTCTGAAGATGAATCCCGTGGTCTACAGGATGAAATCCAAGAAATCACTGACGAATTTACTAGCAAGATCGATGAATTGCTGAAGGTCAAAGAGAAGGACATTATGACTGTGTAGGCTCACCTATGAGGGTCGCAAATAGAGATTGTGTGTTTGCAATAACTGAATTCTCTAGGGCGTTCTCCCACTGGCTACAATATTTAGAGGGCGATCGCCGCCTTCTTTTTTTATTTTGATTATTTAATCTAATTTTTTCCTATGAGCCTTTTAAAGTCAGAGCTAACAACCCATGATGCTTTAGAGCTTGCCCAAGCCCTTGCCGCCAAACTGGCGATCGCCCCCAACGATTGGCACAAAATGAAGGGAAATCGAAAAGCCCAAGCAAGTCAACAGCTATCCGCAGCCCTCGTTTTCCTCTTGAACGATAATCCGGAAGCCGCCCTAACTCACCTACAACAGGCAACAGGCTGGCTCGATAAAACCTTGTCAGCACCCCGTTGTCCTGACCATGCTTCGAGATAGGGGGACACGGAGCCAAAGATAAGGAGCCAAAGATAAAAAGGAAATATGGCAAGGTTGGCCTTTCTCCCATCGGCTCGCTCGCACTAGTTAACGTGAGTTTTGCTTAAGCATGCTCGGAAATACGACGCGGTGAATGGGAGAGTGAGAGATCGGGAGATGTTTCTATGCAAACAATCCTCGCTTTCAAAAAATGCAAATTTTCGCTGCTTCCCCGTGTCTCTCCCTCTCCGTGTCTCTTTTTCTCTAAAGAATTTTGGCTACATGCTTATCCATAACTGACGTTAGTTAAAAACTAAGACGACGGCCACTTTGCTCGCGACCAATAAAGGCTTGTACCTGTTGGCGGTAATTCCAAATCGTTTTTTCTGCCCAATCACGGCTATTACTATTCACAAAAATGTGAACGAGCGGTTCCCCCGCATCCGGCAAAATGAGCGACCAATTGTCCGACAGTGGATCAATGATTTTGACCCCATCAATTAGTTCAAGATTGCCATCCTCATGGATTTCAACCAAGTGACGCATTAAAGAACCCTTCACCCGCCACGGACAACGCAACGTAAATGATTTGTGGTAAACCGCCGGTAACTCCACTCGAATCTGTCCTAGTGATCGCTCTTGAATCGTCAGCATTTCGATCAGTTTGGCGATCGTAAACATCGCATCAAAGCCCGGATGCAACTCAGGAAAAATAAAGCCCATATCGCCGCTACCACCCATCACAACATTGGGATTATTACGGCAAGCCTCCATCAAAGCCGTTGGATTTGCCTTTGTTCTCACCACCCGGGCATCATGGCGGCGGGCAATTTGTTCCACAGCGCTAGAGGCATAAACCGGGACAACGACAGTACTCCGCGGATTGGCAGTTAAGAGAATACTCGTCATCAGAGCCGTTAGACTTTCGCCAATAATTGCAAGTCCTGTTTCATCAACTAACGTTAACTGTTCGCCATTTGCCGCCACTTGTACGCCCATACTGGCACGCAGCGCCTCAACAACGTGACCCAGCTGTAAAAGAAGTAACTCTTTTTCCTGTCCTAACAGAGAGGTTTGTTTTAGGCTGGCATTGAGGACAATCGCATCACATTCAAACTTCGATAAAAGTCTAGGTAATACTGCATTGGCGACGGCATAGGCATAGTCAATGACCACCTTAGAACCGCTGTGCGTGAGGGCTCCAACATTGAGATGCTGTTCAAAACGTTGGCTGTAAACCTCTACGACTTGGGCTGGCATGGCCATATCGCCAATTTCGGTAATGGAGACGCGACGCAGGTCTTCTTTAAAGTATGTGCCCTCGATTTTTTTCTCTTTGTCTTTGGAGATATTAATCCCTTGGGCATCAATAAATTCCACTAAAATATGGTCTTGGCGATCGGGATGGAGACGGACATGGATGCCCCCTTCCACATCCAGAACTGTGGCCATGGTGCGGGCAATGGGGATGGCTGTGGCTTGGAGATTTTGGATATTAATGCCTGCCGACATTAATCCGGCAATCAGGGAACGGCTCACCATCCGAGAAACGCTACGCTGATCGCGAGAAACGATTACTGTTGAACCGACTTTTAGGGTGGAACCATAGGCTGCACCGAGCTTTACTGCAAATTCTGGGGTGATATCAATGTTGGCAAGGCCTGCTACACCGCGCTGTCCAAATAAATTACGTTGGGCGGTATTTCCCCAGATTAAATTGATATTGAGGATAGCGCCTGCTTCGATGCGTTTGTTTGGCCAAACTCGAACGCCAGTGCCGATGTGGGCTTCTTCTTCAACGGTGGATAAGGCACCGACAACGGCTCCTTCGAGGATATGGGCTCGGCGATCCACGCGGCTACCACGCACGATGGTACAGGCTCGCAGGTGGACTTCTTCGCCTAGCATCACGCCATTCCAGAGGATGGGTCGTTTTAGATCGGCATGGGCACCGACTGTGACGTTATCGCCAATCACGGTGCCAGATTCTAGATGTACCCTTGCACCAATGCGGCAGTTATCGCCAATCATGATGGGTGGCTGGATTTGAGCGCTATCGTCGATAAAGGTATTTTTGCCAATCCAAACGCCGGGCGATCGCTCTTCGTAGGGGTATTCGACGTGGACTTTGCGGGCTAGGGCATCGTACTGGGCTGTGCGATAGGCATCTAGATGACCAACATCACACCAATAGCCATCGGCGATGTAGCCATACATGGGCTCGTTATTTTCGAGTAGTAGGGGAAATAGATCTTTGGAAAAGTCGCATTCTTCTTGGTCGGGTAAATATTTGAGTACTTCTGGTTCGAGGATGTAAGTACCGGTGTTGACGGTATCGGAAAAAATTTCGCTGGTGGATGGTTTTTCGAGAAAGCGACAAATGCGGTAATCATCGTCGGTAATGACCACGCCAAATTCGACGGGGTTGGGGACGCGGGTAAGGATAAGGGTGGCTTTTGATTTTTTTTTGTGGTGAAAGGCGATCGCCGCTGTTAGGTCAAAATCAGTAATACTATCGCCGCTAATGACTAGAAATGTATCTGTGAGCAGCTCTTCGACATTTTTGACACAGCCAGCAGTACCGAGGGGTTGTTCTTCTTCGATGGCATAGTGCATCTTAACGCCAAAATTTTCGCCATCTTGGAAGTAGTCTCGCATTACATCTGGCTCGTAATGGAGGGTGGCAATCACCTCTGTAATGCCGTGGCGTTTTAATAGATTAATAATGTGCTCAGCGATTGGGCGATTCAGCACAGGAACCATTGGTTTTGGTAGATTACAGGTCAGCGGACGTAGTCTTGTTCCCGCTCCCCCAGCCATTAAAATTGCCCGCATAAAAATACTTCTCCTGACTCTATCTACTATAGATTTTTAATGTTGGAGAAGACAGCTTGACCGGATTTTTCTTGCCATGCCTGTCAAAGTGAGGGCGATCGCCCATGGCAGCCAAACAATTACAACACAAATCAAAAGTCTTTACTGGCATTGTATTGGCTGTTCTAAAGGATTTGTGGCGATCTAGGGAAAGTCGATATTTTTGTTAAAGAAATAATCTTTAGATAACTTTATCTTTCAACTTTAGGATGATGTGTGTATGGCGCAAATTTTAGCGGTTTAGCAAAAGACCTTCCGCAACAGCGGCGATCGCCATCGACTTGCTACAGTCGAGAAACGCATATTTTTATTAAAGAAACAATCATGGTTAAAACAGCTTCTACAATGTTGCCCCTCGGTTCCGACGCACCAGCCTTTGCCCTGCCTGATGTTACAACAGGTCAAACCACTACCCTAGACACCTTTGCCGGGGAAGCAGGCCTACTGGTTATTTTCATGTGTCGCCATTGTCCTTTTGTGATCCATGTGCAGGACGAACTCGCCAAGATCGGCATGGACTTTGTGCCTAAAAATCTGGGTATGGTGGGCATTAGCGCGAATAATGTTGAAACCCACCCCGCCGATGCCCCCGATAAACTCAAGGAAATGGTGGCAGAACTAAATTTCAATTTTCCGATTCTCTACGACGAAACCCAAGAAACGGCCAAGATCTATCAGGCGGCTTGTACCCCTGACTTTTTCTTGTTTGATCGGCATTTTAAGCTTGTTTATCGCGGACAGCTGGATGATTCTCGCCCTGGTAATGATGAACCGGTTACGGGTAAGGATTTGCGGGAGGCGATCGCCAAGGTGTTAGCAGGTGAGCCTGTCAGTCCCGATCAGAAACCAAGTATTGGCTGCAACATCAAGTGGAAACCGGGCAATGAACCCGATTATTTCGGCTAGACCACTGGATAGGATTTCACTGCAAACCACAGCATTAAAACAACGGCAAGGACAAGCAATTTCGCAATGATGTAGAGCGTGCTGCTCTGAAATAGATAGGAGCTAAGCATCGTATCTCCTTAGGCGGCCAAATTGGCGATCGCCTCTAAATTTAACTCTATGTAGAGGGCAGTGGTAAAAACTGCTCTTTACTCCTATCTTCCCTCTAAATATTTTTTCTATCCGCACTAGGAGAGCTTTTGTTGGAAAACGTTGTAGTCCTTAAAGTACCAACACTCGCTTGAGTTATTTCTGCAATTTTTCTTCTTATGTCACTATGGCGATCATCTAGCCATCTATGGAGACATTGTGAATAACCTGAGTTTTGCTTAAGGGTGCTCGGCAATACGACGCGGCGAATAAGAGAGC
>NZ_MRBY01000083.1 GCF_001904615.1 [Limnothrix rosea] IAM M-220 | reverse complement strand
CAAAACAATTTGATTGCTCTGAAAAGACAATAGAATACATTTGCTAAGCAAAGACCCTCATCAGTAATGGTGGGGGTTTTTGTTTTGGGATTAAATAATAATTTCAAGTTGTTAAATTAAATCTCAGGCTTTTTTTCCTACCGCTTATCGTTAAGATGTTCTTTAAAGATCAAATGAGGTTAATAGGCATATGAATCCTGCTGCTAATAATGATTTTGAACAGATTTCAAGCAATCAAGGCGATGAAGGTGTAATAGATAATCAAGAAAAGCAGGCAACAGGTATCGCTTCTTCTAAAAGAATTGAGGATCAGGCGAGTGATGAAGAAATTAGAGAAATCGAATCACAGAAGGACATATTAGACAAACAAAAAACTCTTTACATATCCAATAAAACTATTTTTACGGCAGGTGCTATTGGTGGTGTTGGCAGTGTCTGTATCAAACTTATTGGTGAAGAAAGTGGCCGTAATGAATCCCTTGAATCAGTAGAAGAGGAAACGAGCAGAACGGATTTGTTGCGTTCGGTTGATTTTTCCGAGCTGAGCTATGGATTGGGCGCTGAGTTTGTTATTTATTTGATTATGAGTATTTTCCTGGGGGCTTTGTCGGGATTTATTTTGGTCAGTATGGGAGGCATTTCAACTCGGCTGGATAATCAGCAGCGATGTTTGGCGAGTGCGATGTTGTTTGGTTTATTTTTTCCTTCAAGTATTCAGTTGATGAAACAAAATTTTGATAGTCAGATTAAGATTGAATCTCAGCAAAAGGAGGTGCAAGAGTTAAAGGTTAAAGAGGAAACATTGTCTCAGAAAAATTCAGCTTTACGGGAGGAAAGTAAAGAGGCGATTGTCACTTTGACTCGCACAGAGGATGTCCAGGAAAATCCTGAACTAAAACAAAAAGTATTAGAGGGTTATATTGATATTTTTCGTAATGTTGATGAAGCGAGTGAGCAAAAAAATTTGCTAATTAATATTTCAGATGTGGGTGAAGGTAATATTGTTGAAAATACTTCTATTACACGAAATGCTGTGAACTTTTTGGAGCTAGTGGCTATGGACGAAAAGTATGAGATTTCAGTTAAGGAGGTTGCTGAAAAAAAGGCAGCTGAAATTCGTGTGAAATGTGAGCTAGAGGGAATTGATTGCGGCTAACTCATAAGGAACAGGGGCTTTAAATTATTTAATAGTTCGTGTTTTTATGTGTTATCGTAAGTTTGCAATTAAAGAGTCAATTGCTTTTTTAAAGGATTGTATTTCTGTCGTATTAAAAATAGTTTTTTCAAAGTCAACTTCTCGTAGGCGATCGCCCACTGTCTGGCGATATTTTTTGTCAAGAATTAGTTTGAGAGCCATGTGAATATAGTCTTTTTTTGTCGTGGCAATGAGATCCATTAAGCCCACTTGTCGCAGCAGCTGTGCGCCGACTCGGTTATACCAGCGATCGCCTTCAAATACGACGGTTGGTTTGTATAAGTAAAGGCTTTCAATAATTGAATGACAACCGCCCACATGAAATGAATCTAGCGTCATATCGCCGGTTTCCATTAGTGCTAGATAGTCTTGGTTGGCGATCGCCGGAACGAGTTCAAAGTACTCACGCGGTAAAACTGATGCAATATCTTGGGTAAACACTAAATAACTATTTTGATTCAGCGAGTGTCCACAAAAAAATCGAAATAACGGTGGCTCTGGTGTCTTTTCTGTAATACGTTTCAAGGTTTTTAACAAAGAAAAATTGATCTTTTGGGCTGACCAAGGACAATTAATAATAATTCGAGAATTCTGAAAATGTTGTCGTTCTCGTCTTTGATATGGTGGAGGATGATGGACGACTCCTAAGTTTGGTAATAAAATGAGATTTTCAGAATAAAATTGCGTTGATTCTGTCGGAATTTCTACAGTCTGGCCGCTAATAAAATAATCAATTTTTGCCCCATAGGTACTTACTGGATGACCTAGTCCACAACATTGAATTGGTGAAAGGCGGAAATTTGCTAATAGAATACTTTCTGTATTTACGCCGATATCTGTGAAATAAATTAAAGAAAATTGGTTACCATGCAATTGATCATAATTTAGTGAATTATCTTTTGCTTTTATATAAATGATTTGTTTAAAAAAATCTTGATCGACTAATTCATTTTTTTCGCCACAATAGATCAACGTAAGTTCATATTTGTTGGCAAGGGCTGCAATATAAGTAGATAAATTTCTATAAATCGAACTTTGTGGAGACCAAGAACTACTAACAATAGCAATCTTTTTTTTATCGTATTGTTGTTGTGCATTAGTTTGGGGAGCAGATGACTGCTGTACAAACAAATTTATTTTATATTTTAGGAGTCTGTCTAGGTTTGGGGCAATGTAAGTGGCGCTACAATATATGTCGGGATAGTTATAAAAACGGGTTAAATTAGGATGATCATAGGTGGCGTGAAAATAAATTCTTTTTGCAATATTTTCATGGGCTAGACCTGTTGCATAATGACTAAAAATGTAACTATACCAATAGCAAGCTAGGTCTGGGTTTGTCGTAAATATTTTGTTGTAGTCAAAGTAAAATTCATTGCGGGGTGAGTATAAAGCTAATGCTTTGCCTAGATTTTCTGGTTGTGTACTGAGGATTTTGAGATATGGATCGGTATTTTGAAAGCTTGAAATGGCGGCTAGGGTTGCAATTATTTTATTTCGACGAATAAATGCTCGTAAATAGTCTTCTGGTAAAACAAGTTTAGCTTGACTAAAGGTATAGAAGAAATTGCCTAAAAACTGATCTATATATGTTTGGAGGGGAATGGTTATTTGTCTATCGGTGCGTTGTTTGAAGTGGTCAAGAATTGAGAGGTATTGTGTGGCGATCGCCTCAGTTTTTTGAGCTAAAAATAAGTCTAAAATTTCATGGGGCTTAAAGTCTGGTAAATTCAATTTTTGGGATGTTGACATCTGACCAAATTAGTCACGGCTGGAGGGGTTGAGCCATTCGTTTAAGCCTTCGCCCATTAATGATAATCCCATTACCATTGTTGTCATGGTCAATCCGGGGAAAAGTGCTGTCCACCAAATTCCTGTGGGCAAAGCATCGAGGGCTAAACGTAAATCGTGACCCCATTCGGGAGTACCGTCAGGTAGGCCTAAACCGAGGAATCCTAAGCCGCCTAAAATCAAAATCGCATCGGCAGAGTTTAGGGTAAAAAGTACGGGCACACTTTGAATGACATTGAGGAATAAATATTTCGATAAAATACGACTTGGTGTTGCACCCATTGCTTGGGCGGCTTCGATGAAAAGCTCTGTTTTGGCGCTGGTGGTACGGTTACGAACAACGCGAAAATACTGGGGGACGTAGGAAATACTCAGGGCGATCGCCGCATTAAACACTCCTTTACCAACCACGAAAGCTAGGGTTACAGAGAGAAGCAAACCGGGCAGGGTATAAATGGTATCCATCAGGAACAGTAAAGCACGGTCAACTTTTCCGCCGAAATAGCCACTGATCATTCCCAATGGCACACCGACAATAAGGCTCAGACTGGTGGCGAGTAAGACGACTTTGAGGGCGGCCTGTGTGCCGAAGAGGGTGCGAGAGAGGACATCATAGCCTTGGCGACTTGTGCCAAACCAATGTTCCCAACTGGGAGGTTCGTGGATGGGAAAACTAAGGGAGTCGAGGGGATCTTTCAGCCAGCCAATATTTTCTAGTATGGGTGCGCCGAGGGCGATCGCCACAAATAACCCTGTAATCACAATGCCAATGAAGGTTAACCAGCGCGATAAATTTGCTTCAGGATTTCCCCCTGCCATAGCAGCCTGTCCGAACTCAAAATACGACGTAGTCAGTATAGCCGTTGATGTCGTACCCTGTGGATTTCTACCAAATATCTAAACCAATTAATAGGCTTTCGCGATCGGATAAATCGCCAATTAATTTACGCAGTGGTGGTGGTAACTTTTTAATGAGTGTTGGAGTGGCAACGATATGGTCAGATTCGGCAAGGTCGGGATGTTCGTAAATATCGATAATGCGAATCTCGTGGCGTTCTGCTAGATATTCGTTGCAAATTTTGTGAAGTTGTTTAATTGCCTGACGTGAATTACTCGTTTTGCCGGCAACGTATAGGTACAACACATAAAATTCTTTTTCGTCATGATGTTGTAGTTGAGGCTCGGTTGAGTGACCAAAATTAAAAGCGTTACCCTGATGGGAGTCAGAAGACATAGATATTAATGGAAGGTTTAGGTGAGGAGGAGGTTCGCCGTTTGTTGTCTGAGAATTTGCCGAAGGGCGATCGCCGTCCATTTTATATCTTCTTTTTGAGTTTGAGCGCCGCAAGATAAACGAATCCCCGAAAGAGCGGCTGCCTGAGAATAACCCATTGCTTTCAGAATAGAGCTAGGGCTAAGGGTTCCACTATGGCAGGCAGAACCAGCGCTAATGCCGATCCCTGCAAGATTTAGTTGGCGCACGATGCTTTTTCCCGTCAGGCCTTTTAGGGGAGAATCATCACGGATCACGAAGCTAATATGGTGGGGCAAACGATGGTGGCGATCGCCCGTGGGTTGGAGATGATGACAGTCAGCCAACAGTTCAAAACAGAGGGTCTGCAAATCCCGCAATCTTTGGGATTCAGCCATCAAATTTTCGGTAGCTAATTCAGCAGCAACGCCAAAGGCCGCAATGCCGGGCAATCCCTGGGTGCCAGAGCGTAATTTATTTTCTTGCCCCCCGCCAAAGAGTTGGGGGTGAAGCTCTAGGCCAGAACGCACATATAGCGCCCCAGTGCCCTGTAAACCGTAGATTTTATGACTTGATAACGATAATAAATCTACTGGCAAAGTCTCCACATTAATGGGGACTCGACCTGCTGCCTGCACTGCGTCCGTATGGAAAATGACGTTATGTTTGCGGGCGATCGCCCCTAATTCGGCAATAGGTTGTAATGTGCCCACTTCACTTTGGCCATAAATAATCGACGCTAAAACAGTGTTCGGTTGAATCGCTTTTTCAAAATCGACTGGATTAACCCGCCCATAATGATCAACGGGTAAGCGTGTCACCTGCCAACCTTGGGCTTCTAAATAATCTGCCGGCTTGGCGATCGCCGGATGTTCCACACTCGAAATAATCAGATGTTGGGGCGATTGAAACTGACTTGTCATCCCAAAAATGGCAAGATTATCCGCCTCCGTTCCCCCCGCCGTAAACAAAATATTATCTGGATTTGTCGCCCCAATCAGACCTGCAACTTGCATCCTTGCCATTTCAAGCAGCGTTGCCGCCCGATTTCCCCATTGATGCAGACTAGAAGGATTTCCCCATTCAGCCGTGCAAACATCCTGTACTTTCTCTAACACCAGTGGATGAGGCGGTGTTGTCGCACTGTAGTCAAGGTAAATTTGCATAGCATTATTTGGGGTTATCTTATATTTAATGTAGCGATTTTACGGAAAGGACGGTTAGGAAAGCGCTGCCATGGGATTTAGATCGGCAAATTATTGCCCCCGCAGGATAATAAAGCCTGAAGCCAACTTTTCCAAGCTATAGCTAAGGCTAGCAAGATTAGTACACGAACCTTTGGGTTCAAAAGGCGGGGATTTTTCCAAAGGCTTTGTTTACTTCGCTAGCATTTCACACATCCCTAACTTTGTCGTCCTAAACTGATTGGCTTTGACCATAGTCTCCTCGCAATATTCAATAAAATTAAACCTGAAATGACCCAAGCTCAGGCCACTTCAGATTTGTTTTTACTCTTGCTTGTTACTCTTTTCGGCGAATTCCCTAGACTAGTTCGCGCACATCACTCACTTCACCTTTGATGGCGGCAGCCACCACCATGGCAGGGCTCATCAGCAACGTACGACCAGTGGCAGAACCCTGACGACCTTTAAAGTTGCGGTTGGAAGAAGAGGCACTAATTTGGTCGCCTTCGAGTTTGTCGGGGTTCATCGCCAGACACATGGAACAGCCGGGTTCACGCCATTCAAAACCGGCTTCGGTGAAAATTTTATCGAGACCTGCTGCTTCTGCTGCAACTTTAACCCGTTCAGAACCGGGGACAACGAAAGCTTTAACGCCTTCTGCAACTTTTTTGCCTTGGGCATATTTGGCGGCTTCTTGGAGATCGCTTAACCGACCATTGGTACAACTACCGATAAAGCAGACATTGATCTTAGTGCCTTGGAGGGGTTTGCCGGGTTCGAGCTGCATATATTTGTAGGCTTCGAGGGCAAGGGCTTGTTCATCGGCAGGCATACTATCGGTTGTCGGTACGGGTTCGTCAACGCCAATACCTTGGCCGGGGGTAATTCCCCAAGTAACTGTTGGTGGAATGTCTGCTGCGTCAAAGGTGACAACATCGTCGTACTCGGCATCGGCATCGCTCCGCAGGCTCTCCCACCAGGCGATCGCCTTATCCCAGTCACCATCTTTGGGTGCAAAGTCACGACCTTTGAGATAGTCGTAGGTCACTTGGTCGGGATTGACGTAGCCGCACCGCGCACCGCCCTCGATGGCCATATTACAGACGGTCATGCGCTCTTCCATGGACATTTTTTCGAAAGTACTCCCGGCATATTCGTAGGCATATCCCACACCGCCCTTTACACCGAGTTTGCGGATAATGTGCAAAATCACGTCTTTGGCATAGACACCCGGCTGCAAATCGCCATTCACCTCAATTTTGCGCACCTTGAGTTTCGCTAAAGCTAAGGTCTGGGAAGCCAAAACATCCCGCACTTGAGATGTACCAATCCCGAAGGCGATCGCCCCAAAAGCACCATGGGTAGAAGTATGGGAATCACCGCAGGCGACCGTCATACCCGGTTGGGTGAGACCTTGTTCCGGCGCAATCACGTGCACAATCCCTTGGCTACCAGAGCCAACATTGTAAAAACGAATATTATTTTCCTTAGTATTTTTTTCCAGCTCTTGCATCATCTGCTCTGCTAGGGGATCCGCAAAGGGACGCGCTTGGTTGGAAGTTGGGACAATATGATCAACCGTTGCAACAGTACGTTGGGGATACATGACTTTTAGGCCACGCTCTCTTAGCATCGCGAAGGCTTGGGGGCTTGTAACTTCATGGATTAGGTGCAGTCCGATAAACAATTGTGTTTGACCAGAAGGCAGCACCTTAACGGTGTGTAAATCCCAAACTTTATCAAAGAGAGTGCCTTTACTCATGTGACTGAAATACTGAAATAATTTAATTCACGGTCTTCAATCATACATCCTTTATTCCTCCTCGCTGGGGTTGCCAGAATGGGTACTCTGATATGTGGGTAAAGTAATAAAAAAATCTGTCCCTTGCTTGGGTTTTGATTGAAATGAGATGTTGCCTTGGTGGGCTTCAATGATGAGCCGTGAAAGGTGTAATCCGAGACCGCTACCCCCTTTAAAATGCTTGCCTTGACGGAAGCGCTCGAAAATTTCGGCCTGGTCACTCAGGGCAATACCAGACCCGCTATCGCTAACTTTCACTAAAATTGTGTTGGTATCTGCATAGCTTAAATCTATTTTTACAAAGCCTGCGGTTGTAAATTTAATGGAATTACTCACTAGGTTGGTAATGACACGGTGCAGGGCGAGGCGATCGCCTTCGATCCAGACGGGATGGGAAGGCACAGACATTTCGAGGGAGAGTTTTTTTTCAAGGGCAAGGGGTTGTAGTTCTTGAATGACGTTATTGATCACTTTTTTGAGATTCGTTTTACTGAAATGAAAGGTTTTTTGAGCCGATTCATAACGATAAACCTCCAGAATATTGTTCACCATTTCCAGCAAGTTCGCGTTACTGCGGGACATGGTTTGTAAAATCTCGATCATTGAATCTGATAATTCTCCCAAAGCCCCTTTCATCATCAGACTCAGCATACGATCAGCTGCAATCAAAGGGGTGCGCATATCATGGGTGAGGCGTGAGGCAAAGTCTTCCCGCTGTAGGGCGATCGCATTTTTTTCGTCAACGGTGTGCTTCAGACGCAGGAGGCAACGAACCCGCGCCAATAGCTCATCAATTTCCACAGGCTTACGGATAAAATCATCCGCACCAATGTCTAAACCAAGGGCAACACTAGGTTGGGCATGGGCTGTAATCAGCAAAATCGGCATATAGGGCAACGATTCATTACTCCGAATACGACGTGTCACCTCAAAGCCATCTATATCGGGCATCATCACGTCCAGTAGGATCAGTTGAAATGACTCTTTCTCGATAAGTTCAAGGGCTTCAGTCCCATTGGTCGCCGTTACTAAATCCAACTCTTCATTTTCTAGAATGCTTTGAATTAACAACAAATTGTCGGGGGAGTCGTCCACCACTAAAATTCGATCTGAAGTGTTTGCTAAAACCATAGATATTGAACAAGAAAAGTCGTCAGGGCAGAATGTACCCGCCCACTTAGTAAAGAAGATTGACTATCTTTTTTTAACCTCCCTTGGATATATATGAAAAAATGTGAATTCATCCTCGGAGGTAGCGAGTGTAAATTTTTTATTTTTTCTTAATTATAATTAGTGCATCAGTTTGCTTCGCCCATTGGACTTGGAAGGCTTGCAGTCAAGGTGCGAAATAATGTCTAATATGGGTTTTTATACTTTATTGACATCTACTTTTTTGGGGCATTGGGTCAAGGGCGAAAGGCTTTTATGGCAGTCTGAATTTTGATATATCGGAATAGGTTTTTTGAGGTTAAGAATATTTAGATTTTTTTATTTTTTTGATGGTGTGTATTGCCAATATTTAATTGTCGTATCCCAGCTAGCGCTCAACAGATCATAACTGTGGGGCAGGAAGCTAATGGACCAGACCCAGCCTTGATGACCTGTCAGTTTGGCGATCGCCTTCCCTGTTTTTAATTGCCAAATTTTAATTGTTTTATCTTGGGAACCTGTCGCAAACAGTTGGCCATCATCACTAAAACAAATGCTGTTAATGGATTGGCCGTGGGCTTGAAAACTTTGCAATATGTTTTGTGCTTGCAGTGACCAAAATTTGACGACACCATCTCCATCGGCACTAATGGCAAATTTACCGGAAGGATGCGCCGCTGTTGTGAGTACTTCCGCTTGGTGATCGACTAGGACCTTGAGAATTTGATTACTAAATAAAGACCATAACCGCACAGTGTGATCTTTGCTGCCACTGACTAATATTTGCTGTGCTGGACTGACGGCTAGGCTGACAACCCAATGGTCATGGCCTCGCAATGTGGCGATCGCCTGATCACTCCTATGCGGCTGCCAAATTTTAATTGTTTTATCTTGGGAGGCGCTGATCAAAGTATGTTGCTCGAAAAGCAGTGCCCGCACCCAGTCGTGGTGACCTGTGAGCTGGGAAAGTTTTTTGCCTGTGTGGGGTTCCCACAGTTCAATGCTGTCGTCATTGCCTCCTGTGGCGATCACCTGACTATCAAATTGAATCGCCACACACCGCAGCCACGAGCGATGTCTTCCGAAGGTATAAACAGCATCCGGTTGATTGAAGTGCCAAATTTTTGCTGTTTTATCGCCACTAGCCGTGACAAAAAAATCCTTGGCGGGACTCACGGCGATCGCCCGCACCCATGACTGGTGTCCTTGGTAGGTCATGGAGCAATGCCAGCAAGAAGTCACTAAAAAATGCCTCAACTCTATTAGCAAGCATAAAGAAAAAAATAAAATTTCTCTATCTATTGTGGCTTAAAATACGCTTTTTTAACTAAAAAAAATGCGTCAAAATTTTAATAAAAAAGAAAAATAAACCCTTTAATTTGAGTCTGTCTAAACGCAACAAGTTTGCCTTGCTACCATTAGACTCAAATTAAAGG
>NZ_MRBY01000082.1 GCF_001904615.1 [Limnothrix rosea] IAM M-220 | reverse complement strand
CGCTCTCCCATTCACCGCGTCGTACTTCCGAGCATGCTTAAGCAAAACTCACGTTCACTAGACCTCTTGCAGCTAGCAAAGAGAGACACGGGGACTGGGGGACATGGCGATGAAGGGACAAAAAGATTGGAGCAATGCCAAAATTCTTGACACTCCCGATTGAAGAAAAAAATTCACCCCATCTTCCTCTTTCCTCGTCGCTGCGTCACTCCTTCCCTCACTCTCCGTGTCATTTCCTCAAGGATTTCCCCTTTTGCAAGAACTCTACTATTTCAAATCAGCAAGTTGAATACGCGGGTCAACAAACTTAAGCAACAAATCCGCCAATAAATTCCCCACAATCAACATCGTTGCACTAATCATCAACGCCGCCATCACGAGGTAAAGATCCTGTGATTGCACTGCTTGCAGCGTCAGCGTCCCTAATCCCGGCCAGTTGAAGAAAAACTCCGTGATAAATGAGCCACTCAGCAAGCTGGCAAATTCAAAACCGAGCAGCGTAATCAGGGGGTTAATAGCATTCCGTAGGGCATGGACATAAATCACTTTATTTTCGGGAAGACCCTTCGCCCGCGCCGTCTGGATATAGTCCTGTCGCAACACATCAAGCAGTTGACCACGAGTGAGTCGTTGCAAGCCCGCGAACCCCGTCAAACTCAGGGCAATCATCGGCAAAATCATATGCCAACCGATATCAAGAATCTTGCCGTACCACGGTAAATCAGTGTAATTAATACTGGTCATGCCGCCAACGGGTAATAGCGGCGAAAGGATTTGTGCCACCAGTAGCAATGCCAATGCGGTAATAAAGCTCGGAAAACCCTGACCAACATAGCTCACCACACGTAAAACTTTATCTAAAAGCGTGTTTTGTTTCACCGCACTCACAATGCCCAAGGGAATGGCGATCGCCCAAGTGCCCACAATAGAGACTCCCGCAAGGAGCAATGTGGCGGGCATCCTTTCCAGTAGAAGTTCATGCACCGGACGAAAAGACTCAAAGCTAATACCAAAATCGAACCGAAAAATGACATTAAACAGCCAGCGCCAATACTGCACAAAGACAGGCTGATCTAACCCAAAACGCCGTTCAAGGTCAAGCAATGTCTCTTCCGAAAGCTGAGGATTTTGCCGGAGCGGATCAAGGAAATCTCCCGGTGCGAGCTGAATAATCAAAAAACTAAGAATCGACGCGAGAAATAACGTCAAAATTGCCTGCCCCAACCGTTTTAGGATATAAAGCAAAGTTTCTCGATCAAAAAGTTCGCGTAGTTTACGAAGAGCCATTACAAAATTTACGAAGGGATATTTAAAAAGAAAAAACTAATATTGCACAAGGGATAAGACTGGTGCATCCGGTAGGCGATCGCGCCCTTTAAGAGCCATTAGCTCAACCACAAAAACATAGCCCAAAATCTCACAGCCCACTTTCGTAAGGAGATCCGCTGTTGCCTTTGCCGTACCGCCCGTAGCCACCAAATCATCCACGATCAAAATCCTATTCCCTTCACCCACCGCATCTTGGTGCATTTCGAGGGTGTCAGTGCCATATTCCAGCTCATATTCAACAGAATGAACCGCCGCAGGCAACTTACCGGGTTTACGAACAGGTACAAAACCAGCGTTGAGATTATAAGCAAGGGTCGGCCCAAAAATAAAACCCCGCGACTCCATGCCCACCACATGATCCGGTTTAAGGTTTGCTTCAATGCAAAGCTGAGTCAACGCATCCATCGTGTAGCGCATTCCTTCGGGGTGATTCAGAAGCGTCGTGATGTCCCGAAACAAAATGCCGGGCTTCGGAAAATCAGGAATATCGCGGATGAGAGATTTTAAATCCATGATGCAGTTGCTTAAACCAGAATTGCTCTACATCTTAGCGATTTCTGGCAAAACCTCCGCAAGTTTTCTCAATCTAGGAAAGTGAAGTAGGCGATCGCCGATTGCTTCTCATCAATTCAGGTTCTCATCAAGAAATTGAGCTGGGGTAATGATTTTGATTTTACGAAAGGGGTGTAAAACCAGTAAATCTTGATCACCAGTAATTAAGTAATCTGCTTGACCATCGACTGCTAGTTCTAAAAATTTGTTGTCTTTCGGATCTCGACAATCCTGAATTTGTGCCTTGACTTGAACCTTGACGGATTTTTGTTGCAAAATTACCAAAAGCTTTAATCGTTCTTCTTTGGGGACATATCGGTCAAATTTTGGACGTTGCAAAACGGCGCTCAATTCACTAAAAGTTGTTTCCGAAAATAACAAGATTGATTTTCTTCTCGCTGCTTTCAGGACTTGATCTGGGACTGAGCCGCGTATTAAGACAGCACTCACGAGGGTATTCGTATCGAGGATGACCCGCGGTTTAGACATCTCGCAAAATGTCGTCTAGAATTTCTTGAGTCAGTCCATTCGCCGCGGCTTGTGTTTGTAAGTTGTAAATAATTTCCCCCAAAGGATCGTCAATAGATGTCTGAGAAGATGTCTGAGAGAAAAAAGCTGTAATGAGTTGTTGAAGTTGCGCCTGTTGGGTTGCATCTGCTCTGTTATATGCTTGAGCAATGTCTGGTGATACGGTAATTGTAATGCTTTCCATCGTTATAGCCGCCCTAAGAAGACTCTTCTTTTAACATAGCTTGCTGAAGTAAATTGGATCATTCTTGTGTTGGTATTAATGAGGCAGTTGAACTTCATCTCATCCATCTCTGATTTGTCGTTGCCATTGCCCTGGATCGACTTGGCTGAAAATCTTTAATTTCCCTGCTGCGTCATTAAGTTTATGGGGAGTTGTGGCTTTTCCTTGCTGGGGTTGAGGATTGAGAACAAGAACAACTTGATAGGTTCCAGCTTGAACATCTTCTGGAAGGTCAATTTCTAGTCTTCTATTATCCGAAACTGTGACTTCTGCTTGAATGGTTTGCATAGATTTTATTTTCGTATTAAGGGATTCTAAATGGTCAATCTACGATTTACTTTTTAGATATAGCTGATTGAATATCATCAAGCCATCTCTGAGTGTATCTAGTTTCAGGATGCTTTTTTCCAAGAGTCTTCTGACGTATTTTTAAGCTGCGTAGCATTAGTTCTTGCGCCTCAAAATATTTTCCTTGCTTATAATACATTACTCCTAAATTACTAATCTTATGAGCTACAAGTGGATGCATATTTCCCAAGTATTTTTCAGTAACTTCTATAGATCGTAAGTAGAGGGATTTTGCTCTAGAATACTTTCTTTGGTTGTCACAGAGCACAGCAAAATTATTAAGTACTTCAGCAAAATTAGGGTTGTTTTTTTCTAATACAGCTTCGTGGATTTCTAAAGACTGTTGACAGAAAGGTTCTGCTCTAACATATAGTCTTTGGTCAATATAAAAAGCTGCAAAGTGGTTAAGGATATCTGCAATATCTGTATGATCTGCCCCGCCCCATTGCTTTTTACGAATGGATAATGCTCGTTGATAAAGACGTTTTGCTTCAGGAAACTTTTTCGTCACAGTTTGCAATCTACCAAGATTGATAAGAATCTGCACAATATCAACACTGTTCTTTCCAAATATCTGTTCTCTAATTGAGAGTGCTCGCTGATAACAAGACTCGGCTTCAGGATATTGATGTTGTTTATCATAAAGCAAGCCCAACGTGTTTAAATAATTAGCTAACGTTTTAGGACTAGCCTTCGCCTCAGCAACCTTGATGGCTTCTTTAGCATAAGAAATACCATCAACAAAACGACCTCTTTCAAAAAATATATCTGCGAGTTTATATAAATAATTCGCCAAAATTAGACTATTTTCACCTAATGCTTGACGACCTTGAGCGATCGCCGTTTCGTAGAGAGCAATTGCCTCTTCAAATTCTTTTTCTGCTGTCTCTTGTTGACCTTGCTTTAATGAATTTTTAGCAACTTGATATTTCTTCTGTGCTTGAGTATGAGTTTTGATAAAGATTGGAAGTTGACTTAGACGTGCAACACCTGTCTGGCATGAAGACAATTGTTCGTAAAATCGTCTTTGTAGAGCCTTGTAGAAATAGTTATTTTTATTTTTCCGTAGTGCTGTCAGGAGGTCGATCGCCTTATCGAAGTGAGGTCGGAGTGGTCGTAAATTTTCGAGCTGTTCCCATGTTGGCTCTTGGGGAATGTCTTCAGCCTTCCGACTTAATCCTTTCCCAAATGCCATTTCCCAACCCTGTCGATCTGTTTTTTCATTCCATTGCAGCTGGAAAAACTCGTGTAAGAGCGGATGTACTCGGTATGTCTCATTCGGTTGGAGCGTTCTCAGCAAACTTGTGCGAGTCAATGCCCACCGTGCTTCTGATAAATTTCGAATCGGTTGAATTGGGCGTTTGATTTTAATCTCAGATTCGAGGCGATCGCCAAACAGACTGCGCAACCAATCCCACAATCTTTTAAACAAACTTCGTCGAGGCGGCGGCACTGGTGGCAACTCTACCGGATAAGCCTCCGCGACCATTTTGACAAGCTCCCACGGCACATCCACAGGCGCAAACAAACCCAAAACCCTCGCCAACTGTTGCGCTGAAGCATCAAGCTGCGGCAACTGCTCCCAGCTCACCTGAAAAGCTGCTTTCAAACCCTGCTCTGCAACTTTGCGCGTGGCTAAAGGATTGGGCTGGAGGGGAGCCTGCTCAAGATCGGCTGCTTCCAAAGCCGTAATCAAATCCGTCAAAGTCCGACCCGCATCCGCCACGCCAAGCCAACTACCCGTCAACGCCAACGCCAATGGCAAACATCCCAACCGTCTGCAGAGAGACTCGACTGTCGCCATTTGCCCCTCGACACGATTCTGATGCCTTTCGCCAACAGCATTACAAAACATTCGTTTCGCTGCCCCAAGACTTAATTCTTCGAGCTCGAAAAAAGGCAAATCCTCCCAGCGATCGCGTGAAGTCAGCACAAACCGAAAAGGCGATTTTTCTGCTGTTTGTTTCGGTAAAAAGTCTCTAATTTGCTGCCCATAACTCGTCACATCATCAATGACAATTAACCCTTGCCCCGATACCTCTTCACAATATTCTGCCCAAAGCTCCCAAGCCGCCTGAGCCTTTGTTTTTGGTTGGCTACAGTCCATTAATCTTGGAGTCTCTAAGATGGGCGATCGCATTAAAAAATCCTGTAGATCTTCCACAAAATTCGCTGCAGACAGGTAAGCATATCTCCCTGCAAATTCTTCGTTTTGGCGCTTTAATTTCGCATATTGCAACGCCAGCTCACTTTTACCGACCCCCGCCATCCCAGTGATCAGCACCATCGGCAACAGATTTTTTTGCCCGCGACACCGCACCCGAAAAAGCTCATCAATGCGGTTTAAATCTTCGTCCCGTCCAACAAACTTTTCTTTCTCAACGCCATCTTCTAAATTATCCAGTTTTTGTTTAGCCGGAGGCCTCTCCGACAGTTTTACTTTTTTACGCGCTCAACAACCTCTCTGCTCCAGCGACGAAAAGTCGGAAAATACTTGCGTAAAGTCTGTTCGGTGTCTAGTTCAGCTTCATAGCTAACACTTACAAATGGTGGAAAAGAGGAAATGACACCCTTTAGCTTTGCAGCGGCAGTTGGATCTGGCTCGTTGAGCTTATCAAGAATTTGATGAAGCAATGCCAAAATGGCTGGTGGTGTCTGCGATGGCGCATTGGCTACAATTGCCCCTTCGTTTTCAATAATCTCAGCAACAATTGTTTCCGCTTCTTTTTCGCTAACAGAAATATCATTCGACATCTCTGCAATTAGCGCCCACTTTTCTTGTTCAAACTCCCTAATCTCTACGCGTAAATCTTCAATTTGCTGTCTAATCCTTATTTTTTCCTCTGGCGCGATGGTGACTAGAGTGTTGCGCTTTCCTGCGAGTTGATCTTTGAGGCGATCAACACTTTTCTCTAAACGTTCAAGTTCCTTTGCAGACATTAGGATTTGGTCAGGTTACAAATAGTATTGCTCTCAGTGTAAAACAGAATTTTAGTTGGGATTATAGAGAAAAATATTGGTGAATATTTCAGAACTGAAAGGCGATCGCCCCTTCTACATATCTACTCAAAACAAAAAATCCCCCTATGAAAGGAGGATTGAGGGGAATCAGAAATTAATTACAGAACTTACTCAGCCCAAGCCGTATGAAAAAACTCACCACGAGCTTTGTCCGTACGCTCATAGGTGTGCGCACCGAAATAATCCCGCTGAGCCTGAGTGAGGTTCTGAGGGAGACGCTCACGACGATAACTATCAAAATAATCCAAAGACGCACTAAAAGCCGGAACCGCAATCCCCAGCTCATTCGCTGCGAGGATCACCGTGCGCCAAGCATCCTGACGATCAATAATCGACTGCTTAAACTCAGGTGCAAGCAAAAGATTAGGAAGGTCAGGATTCTCAACATAGGCTTTCTTAATCTTGTCGAGGAAGCCCGCCTGAATAATACAACCACCCTTCCAAATGCGAGCTGTTTCGCCGAGGTCTAGGTTGTAGCCATACTCTTCAGAAGCCTTACCAAGCAGCGCCATACCCTGCGCGTAGGAACACATCTTCGAGCAATACAACGCATCACGCACTTGGTTCACGAAGGTCTTGATATCGCCACGATAAACCCGCTCTGGCGCTGGCAGTTCGTGGGAAGCAGCCCGACGCTCTTCCTTAAACGCAGACATGACGCGAGCGTTCACAGCAGCGTAAATTGTGGGAATGGGTACACCAATTTGAAGAGAGTTAACGACCGTCCAGCGGCCAGTCCCTTTCTGTCCCGCACTATCAAGAATCAGCTCCACCAATGGCTTCTTCGTTTCTGGGTCAATCTTTTTGAAGATATCGGCAGTAATCTCAATCAAAAATGAGTTCAATTCATCTGTTTTATTCCATTCAGAAAAGACTTCATGGAGTTCAGTGTGGCTCAGTTTGGCAGCATTGGCTAAGAGGTCATAGGCTTCAGCGATGAGCTGCATATCGCCGTACTCGATACCGTTGTGTACCATCTTGACGTAGTGACCAGCACCACCGGGGCCAATATAAGTAACGCAAGGGCCATCATCAACTTGCGCTGCAATTTTCGTGACAATGGGTTCTAGCTCACGGTAAGCCGTTTCTGTGCCGCCGGGCATCAAGCTGGGGCCATTAAGTGCGCCTTCTTCACCGCCACTGACACCCATGCCGACAAAGCCGAGACCGGAGGCTTCGAGATCTTTTGTGCGACGTTCTGTATCTTCGTAGAGGGAGTTGCCGCCATCAATAATCATGTCGCCTTCTTCGAGGAGGGGCTTGAGGTCTTCGATGACGTAGTCAACTGGTTTTCCTGCTTTTACCATCACCAAAATTTTGCGGGGACGCTCAAGCTGCTGCACAAATTCTTCGAGGCTGTAGGCGGCTTTGATGTCTTTGCCAACCGCGCGTTCTGCCATGAATTTTTCTGTTTTGCTGGCGGTACGGTTATAGACTGCGATGGGGAAACCATTTCGCTCTACGTTGAGGGCGAGGTTTTCTCCCATTACGGCAAGACCGATTACACCAAAGGTTCGTTTAGTCATATTGTTCAAATCTGGATGTGCGTCTACAAGAAGGACAAGCTTTCTTTAACGTTAGCGTGAAGTTTTTTAGAGGGTTGACAAACTATATTATTTGTCGTTTTTCTTAAACATTTGTTCGGTTTTACGTTTGATTTCTTTTTGAAATTCCTGTGACTTTTACACTGCTTTTATCATTGAAGAAAGATAATATTAAGCTTGAAAAAATAATCTCTCTAGTTTGTCCAACTACGGTCATGTTAAGGGTTTCTGTTTTGTTGATCGGCGTGGTAATACGAGGTGATTTGTTCGGTTTTCTGTGTAGTTTGAGATTTTAAGGTTTCTCTAGTTGTTACGGGAATCTGTCTTTATGAATATAACTTTGGAAAGGCTTTTTTATTGTGGGGATTTATTTTGCCTAGATCAGGGTAATGGGAAAATTTTAATATTGAGAAAGCTGGACAGTAAATGGTTGGTAGTGGGAGAGATTTTTCCTAAGGCTTTTGTTGCGGGGGTGGCGATCGCCGTAAGAGCCGCTTTTTTGTCACTGGGGACAATGCATCTTTCTTCTGAAGGATCTTAGGAAAGTCAATCTTTATGGCTGGAACGCTTGATGAATAAAATTTAAAAAGACGGGAATTATTCGGGCTGGGGATATTCGTCCCACAGGTCACAGGTTTGACGCAGGCTACTGAAATTATCGTGGCCAAGGATGATGTGGTCGAGGAGGGGAATCCCAATAATTTGCGCGGATTGGAGGAGACGGCTGGTGAGCTGGAGATCGGCGTTACTCGGCTCGACATTACCGGAGGGGTGGTTGTGGGCAATGATTAATCGGGCTGCGCCTTGTTTGATCACTTCTCGGAAAATTTCCCGGGGATGGGCAAGGGTTTCGGTGGCGAGCCCAATGGTAATGACTTTGGTGGCGATGAGTTTATTTTTGATGTCTAAACAAAGTACTGCAAAGCGTTCTTGGTCTTGCCACATGAGGTCGTTGCTGAGGGCGATCGCCGCGGCTTCTGGGCTATCGATGATCGTCTTTTCGCTGGGTTTGGCCTGAAAAACACGTTTTCCTAGTTCGATGCCTGCCAAGATTTGGGCGGCTTTTGCTAAACCAACGCCTTTGATATGGGTCAGTTCTTGGGGGTTGGTATTCCGGAGGATGTCGAAGGGATCACGCTTACCGTGGCTAAAGGTTTGGAGAATGTGCTGGGCTAAACCGACTGCCGATAAACCTTGATGGCGATCGCCAGTGCCAATGAGGATGGCAATTAGTTCGGCATTAGATAAATATTGAGCACCAATTTCCACGAGGCGTTCGCGGGGGCGTTCACTGGCGGGAATATCCTGAATGCGGGGGCTGTAGCTCATTGGTTCGGTTGCAAAACTGGGGCGACGTATCTTTTTGTTTCCAAAGATTTTAGGCGATCGCCCCACCGTCAGATTTTAAGAGTCCATAAAGCTCACCGTAATTTCATCCCCCTCCGTTAACCCCATCTCATCGGACAAGCCACCGCGAATTTCAATCACTTGGTCAATATCCGCAGGCGTACCATAGGTTGGGCAGGGATCATTTTCACAGGGCGGCACATTCCGGGCGATCGTCTGCACCACCCCATCTTTGAGGAAAATAATATCGAGATGAATCAGACAATTTTTCATCCAAAAACTCACAGGACGCGCCGGATCAAACTGAAATAACATACCGCGATTATCCGGTAGGCTTTCACGGTACATCAACCCTAATTGCTGCTGCTCAGCGGTTTCGGCAACCTCTAAGGCGAAAATTTGTCCAGAAGATTCAATCTTTGCAGTGGCAGTAATGGGCAAAACTTGTCCTTGGGGAGTCGTTGGCACAGGAGTCGTTATTTCCGGGGGCGGAGTCGTACCGGGTGTCGTACTAGGATCAACGCCATCTCCGGGGAAGGGCACACAACCAACTAACAACACACCGCAAAGGAGGGGCAACAAACGGGCTGGCAAAGTCATAGTGGATTTAAAGACAGAAGAATAAAAATATGTTCGCGCCTCAAAAAAGAGATCCGCAAAACCAGAGTTGTTGACATTTAGCCAAAGATTTATGATCCCCTAGCTATCTTTCAAAACATAGCCAACGCCGCGGACTGTTTGGATGAGACGTTTTCGTCCCTTCGTTTCGATTTTAAGGCGTAAATAGCGAATGTAGACTTCAATGACGTTAGATTCTCCTTGAAAGTCTTCGCCCCAAACATTTTTTAAGATTTGCTCCCTTGTAAGCACTTGCTGGGGATAAGACATTAAATATTTGAGTAATTCAAATTCTTTCACCGTCAGGTCAATTATTTGGGGATTATCATTTTCAACCCCAGACGGCGATCGCCACACTTGACGGCTACTCAAATCAAGGACAAGATCCCCAAATAACAACTGCTCCCGCTGTTCTGGCTGGGGCTGGAGATAGACATTGACAATCTGCGTAAACTTATCCCGTTGATAGGGCTGCAACAAATAATCATCGGCACCAGCCTCCAAACAAACAACCCGTTCTTCCACCCGATCTTGGGCAACGAGAAAGAGAATCGGAAACGTTTTATTCCCAGAGCGGAGGTCACGACAAAAATCAATCCCCTTTTGTCCCAAAGCACTGTAATCAACAATCGTCATGCTAGGAGGCGTTTGTTCGAGCCGCTGTAGCCCTTTGTCTGGACTTTCAACGGCAACAATTTGATACCCTACCTCGGCGAGATCTGCACCAATTTGCTGATTAAAATTAGGGCTTGTACCCACAAGAAGAACATAGGCTAAGCCATCGGTAAAGGCAGGGGACTGGGTCATAAAAGAGTTAACGTTTCTCCTTCGACAAATAAAAAATCACACTGCCTTGATTTTAAAAATTACCTACGGGCAGCGGCATGAATTTTTATGAACCCCCTCTCATTTCCCTGAAATATCACTGTGCTGTCATCGAGATTCGGCTATTTTTTTGACACTTTAACTATTTAACGTGAGTTTTGCTTAAGCATGCTCGGAAGTACGACGCGGCGAATGGGAGAGCGAGAGATCGGGAGATGTTTCTATGCAAACAATCCTACTAGCTTTCAAAAAATACAAATTTTCGTTGCTTCCCCGTGTCTTTCCCTCTCCGTGTCTCCTCTTCTCTAAAGAATTTTGGCTACATTCTTATCCATAACTGACGTTA
>NZ_MRBY01000081.1 GCF_001904615.1 [Limnothrix rosea] IAM M-220 | reverse complement strand
TTCCTCTTTTCCTTGTCCTCTATTCGACCCTGTTCAACTTTTGTCCTGTACTTAGGATTACAACAACCCTAAACACGGAACAGATTTAGTTTTTTTATTGGATTACTACGCCGCAGGGGCATCGGGTGGTGGTAAAGGATTACCCAAAGAAGTAAAAGAGACTCTTGTTGCAAAATTAGCTGCCATTCCCCATGCCTTTTCGATTCTGTGTTATGCCGGTGGTAGACCTGCAGGTTTAGCCAATGGGTTTCATCTGTTTTCAACCTTTAAAGGCAAACCGTTAGTCAATGTCCACGATCTTGTTGTCCATGTAGACTTTCGGCGGCAGGGTGTTAGTCAGATTTTGTTAGGTGAAATCGAAAAAATTGCGCGCTCAAAAAATGCCTGTAAAATCACCCTCGAAGTGCTCGAAAAAAATTATCCAGCCATTAATGCCTATCAAAAATTTGGGTTTACTGGCTACGAACTAGATCCCACTTTTGGTAAGGCGATTTTTCTCGAAAAAGCTCTAGAGTAAACAGCAGGCGATCGCCACTTATTTTTTAGACCTACATCACGACGGCCGTCGACACCTTGGAGTGTGTAGTGACTATCGAAATTATTAACCAAGACCTGCAATACTTTGTTTACCTTTTCAATGGAATCCTGACCAGCGTGTGTCAAATTTTGGCATTAGTGGTGATTGCCTTCGGTGTTGTGCGTGCCGTGGTGATTTTTTTTAACCAAATCATCCGAGAAAAAGACATTGCCAAAGCCTTCCAAGATAGCCGCCTAGCCATGGGTTATTCCTTTTCCCTTAGTCTGAGTTTTTTGGTCGGTGCAACGATCCTCAAGACCATGATTTCCAGTCAGTGGGATGAGTTAGCACGATTAACCATTCTCATTTTTATCCGCACAGCCCTCAATTTACTCCTAGAACGAGCTACCAAAATCACCGTTACGGATCAGTCCACTGTAAGCCATCTATCGACGGACTAAAACCTTTAATAATCAGGGCATAAAGATAAGGAGACGCGACAAGATGAGCTATTATTCTGATCAATTTCTCACCAACTCTCACCAAAACCCATGACCTGAGAAAACCGCCCCATCATCGCTTCACCCTAACTCAAACTAGCTTCCTTCTCGCCATGTGCCCAATGCCCGGCGACGTTGCTCTAGCTCTCCGAGATTTTTGGTTTTTCGACCGCCATCGTAAGACCATGCATAACCATCGTGGATCATTTGCTCGTTTAATGAAATTTCGGCTCCGTCTAGATAAAGCCAGCCGAGATAACGGCCATATTTATCGATTTTTTCTGTGCGAATAATAATTTCTGCTGCTGTTTCTAATTGCTGTTGCACAAAGTCTTTCGCTTCTAAACCTAATTTTTTCTCCGCTAAATCCCTCGTACGAGACTCCGGTGCATCGATATCTGCAACACGGATACGCTCTTGCTTTAGTAAATAGAAACCTAGATCAATGGCGAGATCGACGGTATCGCCATCTACCACCCGCAGAATTTCGGCTACTTTGTATTCGTACCTGGTCTTTTCTTCTCTACTGCCTAAATATTTATACGTCAGTCTAGCGGCGAAGCTCTGTTCTGCTGAAATCTGTTTTGCATTCTTCGGCGTTATCTAGACTAAGTCTCGGCGGCATCAGGTCGGGCGATCGCCGCAATTTATTCCCCCAACGAACCCTGTTAGCCAGATCAATAATTACGAGCAAAAAAGCCCCAAAATCCCATTTCAAGCTCTACCAAAACAAACAAAACATTCAAAACCAGTTTGCGACCAAAAAATATTTCTCTAAACATTTAACTTTTGCCCTACAAACTAACAATAAAAAATCCAGAAAAAAATTAGCTTAAGACAAAAAACTTTACAACTTGAAAATATTATATTTTTGTTGCTGGCTGGGAACCCCAAAATCACATAATAGTTTTATGAATAACCATTAAATTATCCTGATGAAGGTTTTTAATCAGCAAAATAGCTTAGAAATTCCGAGATTCTTTGCAGAAATAGCTTTTGGCGTTTTCTGATAATGCCAAGAAGATTTTTGCGAAATGCATTTTTGACTCAAAAAATAGATGAAAAATCCTATTTTTGTTGCGAAATATTTAAGTTGCAAAAATGTCCGTAATTGCACTTTTAGGGGTCGTAGACTTTAAAAGCAAAGAGAGTTAAACGGTAGACAAAATGACAAATGACATTGCGCGTAGCTTTGGTGCAGAAGTTAACCTTGCTCTACCAGATTCCGATCAACAACATCTCTTTCTCATTAAGTCTCCACGTCCTATTTCCTATGCCCTTGGCTTAGTAAATCTCCGGGGTGGCAGAGTTGTGATCCAAAGTACAGCTTGGATTGTGGCGCAGTTACCCTACGAGTTGGGAATGGGACTAAAACAAGAGCCGGGTATTACTTTTGTGGGCAGTGTTTTTCTCGAACCAGAGAAATTCCTCGCCTTCCAACGGCTCTATGGCAATCCTCAGGCGTGAATCTACTAACGATGACCATAAAATATTGAGGAACTCATTATGGCAAGTGTTGGACAAGAACTACTAGATGTACCTTTGCCGGATATGGTTGCAAAGCTAGCAATGGGTATTGCAAATGCCCAAGCTGCTTTAGATAGCAACTCTGTCAGAACAGCGACGATTTTGGCAGAAACAGAAATTCCGGTTGTGCTTGGGGTCACCCAAGTGATCGCCGCCGATGGCACGGTGAGCTACACCCAAGCGGATCCAGTTGATGTGTCGTTGTTGCAGGTTGGTTTAATGCCAACGTTTTATCAGTTTTCTGAGGCGACAATTGAAGTCAAGATGGACATCAAGACGACCACTAGCCGCGAGACGAATGTCAAAGTAACGGCTGAGGCGAAGGCTGGCTTCTCCATGTGGAGTGCGTCGATTAAAGCGGAGGTGTCCCACAACCGTAAGTTTGGTAAGGAGGTGAACGGCACAAGCCGTATGGTGACGAAACTCGTGCCTGTGCCACCGCCAGCACGTCTGGAACCGCAACTGATCATTGTGGATAATCGCCCAGCGCCCACAGAATCGGAAACACCCTAATTTAACTCTATTTATTTTTCGGGTTTCTGACTTAAAAGGTTAGGGCATTCAGTACTTCGGGCGATCGCCATGGCGCGTATAGATCAAATGTGGTCGACTACGAAAAGCTTTTCGTCCAAAGGAGTACTGAGTTCCCAACCCATTTCATCTCTCTTTTTTACCCAAGAAAACTTACTGGAGGTCGTTAGCTCCCATGACCTTTAATCTTTCCCCTCGAAATCTCAATAACTCCGGGCAAGAGCTGGCTGGTGCTGCCCTCGGAGATCTCATCACCCAGCTCGCCGAATCCGTTGCCGAAGGTCAAACTCGCCTTGATTTATCCTCAGCCCAAGTGCTGCAAGAGTTAGCCGAAACAAGGGTCGCCGTCGTTCCTCGCATCCAGCAAACCATCAACGAAACAGGTGACGTTAGCTATGAACAATCACCACCTGTCGAAGTGAGTTTATTAGAACTCGGCGTAATGCCAACTTTTTTCGCCTTTTCCGAAGCAACAGTGGAAGTGGCCATGGATCTAAAAGTCGTTGAGGAAATTGACACCGCCGGCACGGTGAAATCGAAGCCTTTACTCTATGCCGCGACTAAATCGTTGCAGACCCAGCGCAAGTTAAATCGCAATGTGGATATTTCCACCAAAATGAAGGTGAAATTAACCCCTGTTCCCCCACCTTCTCGCCTGAATGTTGCCCTTGATGTCATTAACCAAGGCGCAAATCCAACAACTGATACTGATGCAGGAGATGAAAGCAATGGCTAAGATGAACATCAATTCACTGTTGAGCGAATTTGGTCAATCTGTTTTGCAAGCCCAAAGCCAGATTAACGCTGCAGCTCTAGAACAGTCGGCAGGTTTAAATAATTTACAAACGGGGCTGGCAGTGAGTGAAATCGAGGTCGATCTAAAAATGATGATCGATGAAGATGATGACGGCGTGGTGAATATTCAACCCATTAGCGGCGACCTCGACAAACTAGGTAGTCTAAATGCGGGTGCTTTATCTAGTATTCGTGCGCGTTTTCTCACCATTCCTGATGAAGAGGTGCGACCGCCTGCTCGTAAACCTAGTGAGGTCAAAGATGAAGTCCTTGCTAAACCTGATGTGTCACGGCTAAGGGACATTTTTGGGGAATTGGATGTGGATGTGTCTTATGTGGCGGCGAAAAATCGTTGGCTTGTGGATGTGAAAGACCCTGCTAACAAAAGGACATTGCGCAGTTTGCAGCTCGACGATCGCCCGATTGATATTCCTGATCGTTAAGTTTATTGCCGTTGTGACCGTTATTTTTGATTGCAATTTTTTTCTAACTGGAGTTTAAAATCATGCCTGAAGAATTTGTATCCCGCAGCTTCCAACCCCGCAATTTTCAACCTCAAAAAACTGTGCGCTCTAAGGATTCGGAGCAAATCATTGAAGAATTATCAGAGGAAAATCGTCAACTGAGTGAGGCGATCGCCAACCTTGAACAAGAGGTTAATATTCTGCGGAAACGCGCCTCTGGTGTGAATACAGCCCAAAAAGAAATCAACTCTCTTAAACGAGAACTATCTGATCTGCAAAAAAATGTGACGGGTCTAAAACAGCAAAATACCCAGCTTGAAGCAGCCAATAAACGCCTACAATCCCAAACGGGTGAAACTTCCATCAAAGCTCTAACCCCAGAGGAAGGCTCTAGCCTGATTAATCGCACCATTGAATCCCTCGCAAACGTGAAAAATTTCAAGCTGGTGGATGCCAACGTTAAGCTGAAATTGGCGACAGCAAAGGTCGGTGAACAAGGAACATTAGTCTTTCCCCACCCAGAAACTAAAGTTGATCCAGCGTTTTTACAGGAAATTGAATTTAAGATTGTGCGCGATTCTAATCCTCGCTTTTAAGGGATGCTCACAGGAAAAAATATAACGGCGATCGCCCATCTCCTTGATGATTGATTGCCTATTTTTGTTTACGTTATCTTTACTCACTGTCTAGGGGCCCACTAGGCATTGCCGGCTCCTGCTGAGTCGCACAGTGGACACTACCGCCACCGGAGGCGATCCCATCAATGGCAATTTGCTCAATGACTCGATCAGGGAAAGCTTGAGCAAGGATCTCTTTGGCTTTTTGATCAGCCGCGCGATCGCCAAACTTTTGCATGATCACCGCCCCATTACAAAGGTAGTAACCAAGATAGCCCGCCGCAAAATCACGCACCCCAAACCTTTCGTTGATGACAGCCGGAGCATCAATAACCGTGACTTTTAGGGGATTTCCCCCAAGGTCAGTGGCATTTTGCAGCACCTCAATATTTTGCCGCGTTACTTGATAATCATGGGATTGCGGATAATTATCGCGGCTCACGAAAACCTCTCCCTGTCGAGCAAATCGTGCATAGAAGTCAACGTGACCATCGGTAATATCTTTGCCCTTAATGCCCTCTAGCCAAATGATTTTTTTGATGCCAAGTAAAGTTTTTAGTTCCTTTTCGACAATCGCTTCGTCGATATTTTGATTGCGATTTTTATTTAAGACAGAGCTTCTCGTCAAAATAGCCATGCCGTGACCGTCGATTTCAAAGGAGCCACCTTCGAGGACAAGATTTGAGGCGATCGCCGTGGCATCCACCGTACTCGTAATAAAGTCAGCCACCATGGCATCATAGGCCGATTGTTGCTTACCACCCCAGCCATTAAAGTTAAAATTTATGCCATATTTTTGCCCCTGACTATCAAACACAAAGGTCGGCCCTGTGTCCCGTAACCAAAGATCATCAAGTTGAAATTGGATTAGTTCGATGGCATGGTCATATTGGTTGAAGTCTCCGAAGACTTGCTGTGCCTCCGCAAAATCTTTAGGAGAAACCAAAATCGACACAGGCTCATATTTCGCGATCGTCGTCGCAATCAACGCGAGATTTCGTTTAACTTCAGGAATTTGTTTCCTTGACCAAATGTAGTCATTGGCAACGAAAGCCATCCATGTCCGCACATTTTCCTGACCTTCATCGGGCATAAAGAACTGTCCAATGGCCGCCTGACGATAGAGCTGGTTAGGGGCACAACTCAGGATAAAACTGCCTGCCATGAATGCTGTTGAACGTAGAAAAGTTCGTCTCGAAATCTGCAAAAGCTACTCCAAAGCTATTTTGCTACTTTAACTGCACCATAACTCGCCATAACTCACAAAATTACGTGAATTGACAGAGGCTCTAAATCGGCGATCGCTCCCCCTTTTTTCTTGTCTTTACCTACCGAAAAATCACGATCTCACGGCCGCACCTGTTATGATTAATTTTTGTAACAGAGGCTGCAAAAATGAGAGATTTCTTACGAGGGCTGCGGCATCCAGACATGATGCCTTCTGCCATCCGCGTTGCATTAGTCGTTGGCACCATTTTATTTAGCATCAACCATGGCAATGCTGCCTTAAATGGCAAAATGGATCGCTCACGCTGGTTGTCTAGTTTGTTAACCTACGTGGTTCCCTATTGCGTCAATATTCATGGGCAAGTGAGTAGCCAGCGTAAAATGCAACGCAAAAACGAAGAAAAAATTAGCGCCACCCAAGAAGGCACAGCAACCTTGACTCGCGTTTAAAGTCGGCAGCAGCTGGAAGATGGCAACAGTCTAAATAGCTGAAATTCAATAGGTTTTTTGACCTCTTACTGCGGGATCTTTGAGCCAGCATTTCTCTAAAAGGTTGATCTTATATAAGTACCAAAATCGGTTGGGGTTCCACACTGCACATTGCTCGGACTTGCCGATGGGTTGATTGAGGTAATGGAATAATGGGTCAGTAAACTGCCTAATTCGAATCAACATAGGCATTGTCCTCACTTTTAAATCTAATAGGATGTTTTGAAACGAAAAGCGACCGTTCATCACCAAACGTCTGCCAGAAAATAAATTATCTATACGTCCAACTTTGCCAAATTTTTTTGGGAAGCTAAAGTCGGGTATTTCAGGCGTATTTTTTGATTTTTGAGGATATTTAGGGGAATTCTGCCAATTTCTGATTGTCTGAAATTCTTTAAGTTGATAGAAAATGTAGTAATAACGAGCTTTCTACGTAATATTTTTTCAAAGAATTACTATTTGTTGAGTAGTTAGCTCCAATTGCGGTGAAATATCTTATGTCTGCGATCGCCCCATTAAATCATCAGGGTAGCGATGGGAAATTAGCATTAAGTCAGAAAATTTAGGATTGTTGGTGACGATTAATGCGATCGCTGAGCTTGCTCACGAGTTGGGAGGTTTTTTGGTCTTTGGTGAGGAGCTGACCAATTTTGTCGCAACTATACATGACTGTTGTATGGTCTTTGCCGCCGAAGGCTTCACCGATGCGGGGCAAACTGAGGTCGGTATGTTGGCGCATGAGATACATGGCAATTTGTCGGGCGGTACTGATTTCTCGGCGGCGGGAGGCACTTTTTAGATCATCGATCGTCACACCCGTTGTCTCAGAGACGACTTGCATGATTAGTTCTGGTGCTGCGGGGGCATATTCGACGGTGGGGTTGAGAATCGGTGCAAGATTTTCAACAGTCATCGGTAGGCCGGAAATGGCAATGTGGGTCACTGCCCGCAGGAGTGCGCCTTCGAGTTCGCGAATGTTGGAGGTGTAGTGGGTGGCGATGTATTCAATAACGGAGCGAGTGAGCTGAATATTTTCGGCTTCGGCTTTTTTCTGGAGAATGGCCATCCGTGTTTCGAGATCGGGCGGTTGGATGTCTGCAATCAATCCCATCGAAAAACGCGATGATAAACGCTGTTGTAATCCCGGAATTTGGTTAGGGGGGCGATCGCTGGCGAGAACGATTTGTTTACCCGCTTCGTGGAGGGTATTAAAGGTATAGAAAAATTCTTCTTGGGTGTATTCTTTGCCTTCGATGAACTGAATATCATCTACCAGCAAAACATCGGCAGTACGGTAATGTTCGCGGAAGGTTTGGATGCTGTCTTTACGAATTGAAGCGATGAGATCGTTAGTAAATTGCTCGGTGGAAACGTAGAAAATTTTGGCATCGGCGTTGCTATCGAGACGGTAATGCCCGATCGCCTGCATGAGGTGAGTTTTTCCTAGTCCGACACCACCGCACAAAACGAGGGGATTAAAATCGCCGCCGGGGGATTCGGCCACTGCTAGGGCTGCCGCGTGGGCCATTCGGTTTGTGGGACCAACGACAAAGCGCGAAAAAGTATATTTCGAGTTGAGGTCTTGGGCTTTTTTCGGCGCTTGTTTTAGTAGTTGATTATTTTGGCGACTATAGAAACTTTGGGTGGCAGTCAGGGTATTGCCTTCGGGGGAGGTGAGACGAACATTAACCGGATGGGTCACCAGTTCGGCGATCGTCTCAGAGATCAAAACACCGTAGTATTTCTGAATGTGGTTTAGCACAAAGGCATTGGGCGCACAAAGGATGATTTCATCGTCTTGCCAGCGCTGTAATATTGTTGGTTCGATCCATGTTTCAAAGGTCGGACGGCTCAGCTGTTGCTCTAATTTGACCAGAACTTCTTGCCATAGTCTCTGGGGATCTTGCGTCAACGTCCGTGCCTCGGTAATGGGAGCTTCCGTAAGTTAGAGGTTTCTAGAACCGGAAGTGGTATTCAATGTAACTCAGTTTTCGGCGATCGCCTCACGAAATCAGCCAATCAGTCCAAATTCTTTCATGGCGGGTACAAAATTATGATTTTCGTGGCTCGGACGACTGAGTTTGATCAGGGCAAACCGTTGTAAGTTCGTGAGGCTCTGCCATTGCTCTGATGAAATTGTGACATCACAGGCCTCAGCTTTTTCAAGTACCTGTGCTGGAATTTCGGATTGCTGCCATAGGGGATTTTCGGGAATATCGAGAACTTTCGCCTTTGCCCCAGTTTTGGCCTCGATTACAGCTTGCAGCTCATCATGGTAAGCCTTCGCTTCTTCAGTAGTATCGCAGGGCATCTCCACAAACTTTTGTTTGTCAGCTTCATCAAACTTGCCCCAATGGCTGAGCTTCATTTTGACGCCAGACATATCAAGCTTGTAGCGCATCACCATCGGGATACAGCGCATCGACTGAATAAAATCCTGTTCAAATTGGAAAAATTGCGTCATTGTACTCTCTTAAAATTTCTGATGGGCAAGTACAGGAAATTGTTTACTCTACCTACCCTACACCTGATATCCGATAACTGTTCACTGATAACTGATAACTGATAACTGTTCACTGATACCTGATTACCGACGCCATTCCGTTAGGCCACCGGGTTTATCGATCAAGATGATGTTATTTTCGACCAAAATATCCCGCAGGCGATCGCCCTCAGCATAATCCTTATTCGCGCGGGCATCTTGGCGCTGTTGAATCAGATCTTGAATTTCCGCATCACTGAGGCTACCCGTGGTTTCTGTTGCTTTTTCGGTCGCCACAAAACCGAGGACATCGGCCAGCTCTTGGAGCGTTAACCATACAGTTGCAAGGATTTCAGGGTGCTGCTTAAATTTGCCTTCATGCACCAAAATATTTTTCTCTTTGCAAAGCTCTTTTGCTAGCTCAAACAGAACAGCCAAACCGCCCGCGAAATTGAGGTCTTTATCAACAATATCCTTAAATTTCTGGAGAATCCCCGCATCGGCGGTAATGCCATCGGTATTGAGCTGTTCACCAAAAAGCAAGGCTTCATTTAAAGTTTCCCAACCCTTGGTCGCGGCCTGCAAAGCTTCATCGGTGAAGTCGAGGGGCTTGGTGTAGTGAGCTTGCAAAATAAAGAGGCGCACAGCCATTGGGTCATAGGTTTCGAGGAGATCACGGATGGTAATAAAGTTGCCGAGGGATTTCGACATTTTTTCCCCCTCTACTTTCACCATGCCATTGTGCATCCAGTATTTCGCCAAAGGCTGACCTGTTGCCGCTTCGGACTGGGCAATTTCGTTTTCATGGTGAGGAAAAATCAGATCGCTGCCACCCACGTGAATATCAATGGTGTCACCGAGGCGATCGCGCACCATGGCCGAACATTCGATATGCCAACCGGGACGACCTGCCCCCCAAGGCGACTCCCAAGAAGGTTCTCCCTCTTTCGCTCCTTTCCACAGCGCAAAATCACAGGGGTCTTCTTTTTTCGGTGCTTCTGGATCTTCTTCTACCCGACCACTAGCCCCAGCCTGCATATCCTCTAGCTTGCGACCAGAAAGTTTACCGTAACCCTCAAATTTTCGCACTGAATAATACACATCACCCTTTGAGGCGTAGGCAAAACCTTTCGCTTCGAGATCATGGATGAGTTTCTGAATGCCATCTAAACAGTGGGTAGCGCGGGGATATTCGTCGGCAGGTTGAATGGACAACGCCGCCATATCTGCGTGGTAGGCCTCAATGTATTTATCCGCCACTGCTTCCATGGAGCTATTTTCTTTACGGGCACGGTTGAGGATTTTATCGTCAATATCAGTAAAATTCTGAATATATTTCACGTCGTAGCCAGACCATTGCAGATAGCGCCGCACCACATCCCAGCTTAAACAAGTCCGCGCATGACCCAAATGGCAATAGTCATAGACCGTGATGCCACAGCAATACATCCGCACCTTGCCAGCTTCGATGGGTGCAAAGGGTTCAGAGCGTCGATTGAGGGTGTTGTAGAGACTTAGGGTCATGGCGATCGCCGAAAAATAATTATTGATTATGAGTGCTGTGAAAGTCCGATTTTATCCTACGCTTGCTTGCTTGTCCTAGCTGAGTTACGTCACCTTCACATTGCGAAAAGACCGGACTCTTAAAGACATTCGATAAACTAAAAAAAAGCTCAGCCCATACATCATGAGTGCAACCCTGACCGCTCCAAAGTCTCTGACCATTGAGGAGTTTCTCAGCTCGCCCAAAGGCGATATTACCTAACGTGAGTTTTGCTTAAGCATGCTCGGAAGTACGACGCGGTGAATGGGAGAGC
>NZ_MRBY01000080.1 GCF_001904615.1 [Limnothrix rosea] IAM M-220 | reverse complement strand
TAATTTCTATCAAACCCTCTCCTCCTACTTTTTTCCAGTTTTGTCCTGTACTGAGAGCGTAAATACTCAGCTTGAACATGACTCATAATCTTTTGTATCCGTTGCAAAGTAATGGCAGCAGAGGCAAATTTTTGTATCCGAACCTGCTTTTCTAACATGCCACACAAAACATGAACTTCGTTAACGCAACAGCGCTTTGCCACAGCCCGTAACTGACAAGCATAAATAAGTAAACTTTCAACATCTTGCTGGTGGAGACTCACCCTAAGACAATCAAGATATGCCGGAATTCTCTCTACAAAAGAAGTGACAATCTCTTGCTGAAAGGTTTGATCCCCATCATAGAGCTTATTTAGTTCTCTAAAATCTATAAGATTCATCACTTCATGACTCCTGTATATCGAAATATCAATCTACTTCCCAATGGTTTATATAACCCTTCAACTTTACACTCAAAAGTCTGTTTTTTTGTCTAGGAGTATTCTCCCTTTTTAAAGGCTTTCAAAGATAAAAGTCCTACACGAAAAAATAAATAGAGCACTGTTTAGGATTGACTCTGTTGTAATCTAATGATTTTGCGAAATGTTCCACTATGGCAGATTTCACTATTAGAAAATCTAAATCAACACAATAAAGAAGAAAACTGTGTCTACATAATAGCCATTGAAATCATGGGCAAATGACATTACCTATATTTTCTTAAGATTATTCGTAAGAAAAGTTTAGGGATTAAATCGGGCAATTCGAAATGATAGTTTTTTTTACACCATTGCCATAGGTCAACAACAATAAATACCCACTTAAAAAGTTTTGTTTTTTTTGTGTGAATTACGTATTTTCCCGTACTAGGGTGCATTCATTTGTTGTCTTGCTACATTTATTTTGCCACACGGTCATAAACATATTCGGTTTTCGTAATAGCCCAAGAGTTTTGCGTGATTTTTCGTAACTAGAGCATAAATTTATTGGATTGTGATAATTATTTGGCGATTATAATTATTTGGCGATCGCCTGCAATATCTGCAAATGATTTCCTAAAGGCGCAATCGTATTCGCCGCAATAATCCCCGACCCTGCCACCGCCGGAACGCCGATACCGGGAAATGTCGAGCCGCCGCAACAGTAAAGCTGCGAAATTGGGGTGGTACAACCGGGAAATCTCTCTTTCCCAGCAACTAGTTCAGGGCCATAGGTGCCGCGATAGGTGCGCAAAAATCTTTCGTGGGTCAGCGGCGTGCCGATAAGTTCGAGTTCAGTACGTTGACGAATATCTGGAATTACCTTTGCGAGGGCATCCCACATCACCTGGGCGCGAGTCTCCTTAAACTCGGCATAGTCGTCGGTATTACGCTGCTGATCTTCCCAGAGTTCATAGGGCTCAGTCGCCGGCAGATAAACATGCACACCATGCTTACCATCTGGCGCAAGACTCGGATCAAGCAACGACGGAATCGACACGGCCACCACATTCTGCTCTGCGGCCACACCCCGCTCCCAATCATTCACAATCAAGTAATGACATTCGGTCTCTGGGGGTAAGTCTTTGCCATCAATACCCAAATGTAAATGCATAAAGCTGCGACAAGGCTTCATTCCTTGACGTTTTTTGATAAAACTTTGGGGTAACTTTTTCTGGTCTAACAAACCTAAAGTATTCCAAATAGGGGCATTAGAAACAACAGCTTTTTTCGCGCGAATTTCTTCACCATTTCTGAGGCGAACACCGCTAGCTTTACCGTTTTCCATCATAATTTGCTCCACATGGCTATTGAGTTTGATGCTGCCACCAAAGTTTTTTAAACCACGAATTAACGCCTCAATAATTGCGCCGCTGCCACCTTTCGGATAATCCAGCAAAACTTCTGGACGATACCACTCGGCAAACATAAAGGCCATTTCTGCGCAGATCGTTCCCGACGCGGGCAATCCGGACAACATAAAGCACAGCAAATCTAGCCAATTTTTAATAAACGGATCCTGCACTGCTTTATTCATCACCTTGCCAAAGGGATCATTCAGCTGGGGAGCGTAAGGCAAATAGGGCAGCAGTTCTCCGGCATACTTTCCGAGGGTAAATATTGCGCCTAAATCTTCTCGAAAAGCAGCAAGGGGAAGTTTGACCGAGGCTTCTCCAAGAGGACGCATTTTTTCCTGCAAGTTACGCCACTGGGGAATGACATCGCTTTTTCCCATTTGGGTGAGCATTTCACAGAAACCGTCGGAGCCAACATCTGCCCGAAAGTACCCCTCTGGCAAATCAACGCCCCACGCATCATATTGTAACCATTCACAATCGACATCGAGTAAATCCATCACCTGTCGCAATGGATTCGACGATGGACTGTAGGACAGACCGGAATATAACGATGGCCCAGAATCGAAGTGATAGCCGTTGCGCACAAAGCTATGGGCAGCGCCCCCGGCGATCGCGTGACTTTCCAGAACGAGCACATCAAAGCCATATCGCGCTAATAAACCCGCGCAACACAGTCCACCAATGCCGCTACCGATTACGATAATTTCAGTATCTGGGGTCATCGTCTTCGCCTAATGTTCATACTCAAAATTTATCCTCAGATATCGTAACGTGCCTCAAGGAAGGACTGGCGATCGCCACCCTCTCCCCTTTGACCCGCTTTCCCTGTTACATTTCGTCACAAAAAACGACTGTTGTACAATCCTTTCCATTACGCTGACAAATACTGTTTTGAAGTCACATCGCCGCCCATGACTGCCCAAATTCCAGCCCACGAAAAAGCGAAGGGATTGCCCCGTGGCAAAGTTCGCCCAGCGAAAGATCTATGTAGTGACTGTGGTCTGTGCGATACAAAATTTATTTATTACGTCAAAGAAGCCTGCGCCTTTATTAATCAGCAGTTTGATCGCCTCGAAAACCTCGTTCATGGCAGACAGCGCAATCTAGACGACGAGCAAGAAATGTATTTCGGCGTGCATCAAAAAATGGTGGCCGCCCGCAAAAAAGACCCCATAGAAGGCGCACAGTGGACAGGGATTGTCAGTTCCCTTGCCTGCAAGATGCTTGATGCGGGACTAGTGGAAGGGGTAGTTTGTGTGCAGAATACGCCAGAAGATCGGTTTCAGCCTAGCCCTCTAATCGCCACAACAAAGGAAGAAATTCTCGCAGCGCGGGTTAATAAACCAACCTTATCTCCCAATCTCACCATCCTCGAACAAATTGAGCAGGGTGGTTTTAAGAAATTATTAGTGATCGGTGTTGGCTGTCAGATTCAGGCATTACGGGCAGTTCAGGACAAAATTGGCCTCGAAAAACTCTATGTGCTCGGTATGCCCTGTGTGGATAACGTTACCCGCGCTGGCCTCCAAAAATTCCTTGATACCACCAGCCGATCGCCGGACACAGTGGTGTACTACGAATTTATGCAAGACTTCCGGGTGCACTTCAAGCATGAAGACGGTTCCACCGAGCTTGTGCCTTTCTTCGGTCTCAAAACAAATCAACTCAAAGATGTGTTTGCCCCCTCTTGCATGAGCTGCTTTGACTATACCAATGCCCTCGCCGATATTGTGGTGGGTTATATGGGTGCGCCCTATGGATGGCAGTGGATTGTCGTCAGAAATGACACAGGCCAAGCAATGTATGATCTCATCGCCGACGAAATTGAAACACAACCCGTCGACTCTAAGGGCGATCGCAAACAGGCAGTCCAACAAAGCATTCCCGCCTACGACAAAGGCGTGACCCTGCCCATGTGGGCAGCCAAACTCATGGGTGTGGTGATTGAGAAGATTGGCCCCAAAGGCTTGGAATATGCCAAGTTTTCCATTGACTCCCACTTCACACGCAACTATCTCTTTACCCGTCGCAACTATCCGGAAAAGCTTGAGACCCATGTCCCAGAGTTTGCGAAAAAGATTGTAAGCCAATACGAATTACCGCAGGACTAAATCCTTTTCTTTCAATTTCGAATAATTTGTGAGCCTTGTTGCTGCTGGCTGAGGAGTCGGTGGCAACAGGCTCTCTTTTGGTTAACGCGAAAAATAGATAAGAAAAACCTATACTGCTAGATAAGAAAGAGTAATCTGAACTGAGTCTAAGGTTGTAGCAGTTCTATGTAACTCTTTGTTAAGCTATGGGTGTCAAGCAATTATCTCTTCTTTACAAAAGGTTATATCATGGACGACAAGAAATTTGGTTTCACCGCTTCTGCAGAAAACCTCAATGGCCGCATGGCAATGATCGGCTTCGTTGCAGCTCTCATTCTTGAGCTTGCTACTGGTCAAGGCGTTCTTCACTTCTTCGGCCTCCTCTAGGTTTAAATTTTCATTGTCAATCTCTACTATCTTTAGTTTTGGCTAGGCGTTCATTGGATGCTTAGCTTTTTTATTGCCTAATGGTTTGGGGGAAATACGCGCTGTTATTGTTGGCTCGATGTTCTGCGTTATTTATATTTTAAAAGAGTATTTTTTTAACCATGTTTGTTTGAATGCCATGGCAAGGAGTATCCATCGTGTTCTTGGTATGTGCATAGAAATAATATGACTTTCAAGTTTGTGATTACCCTTGCCCTTGTTTGTTGCTTCTTTTTAAATTTTGCGGGAGTGGCGATCGCCGCCCAATGTCGAACGGTCGATCATCAAGAAATTTGTTTAGTCTCCATCAAGAGAAGCGCGAAGTACCACTGGCAGTATCGAGCTGAGCTCAAAATCGATGGCCAGCGACAGCCCTCAGAAAAGTTTGATTGTCGTGAACCGGTAGGGAATAGACCGGGCGATCGCCAAGAACGACAAAAACAAAAACGAGACTTTGTTTGTAATCTTATTCCAAAACGATAGTAAAGCTCATCAATGGCGATCGCCGTCAGAGAAATCAATAATCTCGAACATCAAAGAAGCAAAAGCAAAAATTGAAGCAACTAAATATTTTGCCCACTCTAAACCATGGGAATATCCACAAAAAACAATCTATCCCTATTGAGAGATGCCCTTTTGGGTCGGTTGATGGATGCATTTTAGTAGCATTAAAAGCTACGATTAGGATATAGATTGAAAGCAAGAAATTAAATCTTTGACAAGTTTCAATAGTATATATTGTTGATTTATCTTTAGTTGAGTGTGATTGATTTCTTCTTGATATCTACTGTCGCAAGTAAGGAAAAATATTTATCAATGGAAATCTTAAACGATACCAATAAAACGAAGGACGACGGTCTCAATACGACGACTCATATCCCTGAAGAATTAAACCAAGAAAAAGTAAGTAATGGCGAAGAGCTTGTCCCCTCTGAAGTTGCTGCTCGTAAAAAGCGCGAGGGTGAACTTGAGCCAAGTAAAGTTGATGGTTATACCGTTAGTGGCCAAGGTCTAATCAATAATCACGCTGTTACACCGCCCATGTATACCTCCGACAAACCGACTACCGAAAAGCGTAGAGACTTGACTATGGTTGGCATTGTGGGTATATCTATTGTTGTTCTTGCCTTGGGGGCAACCATCATTGCGAGTATGGCTGGTGTATAGACACTTTCACAATTGAATAACTGTTAGGTAATTTTGGAGGAGATAAATGTCTCCTCTTTTTTTAGTGAAAGTTTATTTTTTATGAGTTTTTTTGGACGAGTAAAATTAGTGGATAGTTATATTTTTTTACTATATTTTCAATATGAAAGCCAGTATTTGATATCAACAATTCTTACACATGTCAGTTTTTCTTTAAATCAAGCGTCCATTCATAGGCAAACATTTTAAAGCGCAATTTAGCTTATGGATAAACAAAAGCGAGTTGGAGTTTTCAGCTTCTAAAAAGTCAGTATTTACACCGCTTTTATCTAGGATTTTTGAGACAACAGACTCCGCTGGGAGATCACTCTGATATTTGATTTTTATCTTTTCACAGCTAACGGTATTAGTCGCCATCATTCTTGAAAAATAACAGGCCAAGATTCGGCGGACTGCCGAGGAAGCCTAATAAATAAATTTTTGACGGCTGCCCAGGGACAGCACACCAAGGCTTGTAGAATAAAAGATTCCTTTTATTGCAACGAAAACTATGCGCGCCCGAAAACGTTTTGGTCAACATTGGCTGACTGATGACAGTATTCTCGATCAGATTGTGGCGGCAGCGGATTTGCAGAAGGGCGATCGCCTCCTAGAGATTGGGCCGGGGAAAGGTGCTCTAACCAAACGATTGTTGCCCGCAGCGGCGGCATTATTAGCAGTGGAGATTGACCGCGATCTCTGCAAATTTATGGTGCAGAACTACGGCGATCGCGATAATTTTTTGTTGCTAGAGGCAGACTATCTAAAAAGTGATATCGATGAATTTTTAAACGATTTCCCCAAATTTCAAAATCCCCGCAAAGTAGTTGCCAATATTCCCTACAACATCACAGGCCCGATTATTGAAAAACTCCTCGGACGCATTGCCACGCCTAACCCCAACCCCTTTGAGTCCATTGTGTTGCTCATCCAAAAAGAAGTCGGCGATCGCCTCATTGCCGTCCCCCACACCAAAGCTTTTGGGGCATTAACCCTACGAGTGCAATATTTGGCCGAATGCGAAACCATTTGTCTTGTGCCACCGAAGGCCTTTCGTCCAAAACCAAAAGTCGATTCTGTCGTTATTCGCATCACGCCACGTCCCCTCGCGAAACCAGCTCAAAACCCAAAGCTCCTCGAAACCCTAATTAAAGTTGGGTTCATGAACAAGCGAAAAATGCTCCGCAATAATCTCAAAGGTCTGTACAGCACAGATATTCTTGATGGAATTTTTGCCGATTTAGATATTAGCCAAAAAGCACGGGGTGAAGAAGTCGATCTGATGCAATGGATTGCCCTCAGCGATCGCCTGAATGAACGACCCCATCAATTACCCGATCAATCGAACGAATAATGCTTTTTCACGGCTTGCCGAATATCCCAAGTACACTGAAGTTGCGCTGGAAAAGTAACTAAATCCCCCTTCCCCAGTGCGATAGGTGCGCCGCCTGCGGGAGTCACAATCACCTCACCTTCGAGCAAATAGCAAGTCTCTTTAACATCATATTGCCAAGGAAAAGTAGAGACCTCCTTGGTCCAAATCCCCCAACTGAAAACCCCCAACTCTTTCAGTTTTGCAGGGTCTGGATTGTGCTCTATTTGAATTTTTTCTGCAATATTAACCATTGTGACTGCGATCAAAAGATAAACAACGATATTGTCCAAATCAATGGAACAAAAGGAGGATAATAGGGGAGCAACACCCCTTAATCTTGGAAATACAGGCGACTGTCAAAGGATATGGCACGCATTTGAGTATTGATACTTTCTGCCTCCTGACGACTCGTAAAAGGGCCAATGGCAATGTGGTTACCGCGGGGGGCATCACGTTCCTGCATGAGGTTGGGGTTAATGCCCGCCTGACGTAACTGACTTTGCAGATCACTTGATAAAAGGCCACGGGTCGGAATGGCCACAAAGTAGCCTGCCACGCTATCAATGCTGGAGCCTATGGCTGCGACGGGGGAATTGCCGCCCACTGCGACAACATCTGCGGCAATGCCTTTGGCCTGTAAATCAGTCCGTAAACTATTGGCATTTTGCTGTTCTGAAAAAAGACCCACTTGGATGCGATCGCCCCGTAGAAAAGCATTCGGCTCGACCTTTTTTACTGCTGCCAACATTAAAGAGTCACTATTAGCAACCTCGACACGGTAACGCGTAGCATAGTTCACGGCATTATTCGGATTAACGACCGCCGTCGGCGCTTCAAAGTTAAATTCTCGCAGAGACGGCGGCTGGTCAATGGGGACAACAACATTGGTTGTTTTACTATCCTCCGGTGTGCCTCGCAATGTGGGGATGGCTGGCGGCGTGGGGGGTAATCCTTCAAAGACCGTGACTTGGGCTACGGCGATCGCCCCCGTTGAGAGGTATCCCAGTAGACCAAGACTGGCAACAGTTTGAACTGCGCGGGTTTTCCTTAATTGTTGCATTGCGTCTCTCCAGCCCATATTCCATAACTGATTTTTTGGGTCGGCTATGGCTAGGCTTAAATCCCTAAAAAAACATAATCTCACGCTTAAAATTAACTCACATCCTTGAATTTTTCACGACAAATTAACGATTAATTTCCTTTATTCATCGTTATCACGGCGGAATTAAACGCTGTGGGCAGCATTGTAGAAAGGGCGATCGCCCCTAGGACAGCTTGGCTTCGTAGCTATGAAAGGTATTTTGCAACAGCATTGCGACGGTCATGGGGCCAATGCCACCGGGAACAGGTGTAATGTAGGAGGCTACTTTTTCAGCCGCATCAAAGGCAATATCACCCACTAAACGCGCCTTACCAGTGTCGGGATTTTCCACGCGATTAATGCCCACATCAATGGCGATCGCCCCCGGTTTGATCATGTCAGCGGTGATAAATTCTGGTCGACCAACAGCCGCAACAAGGATATCGGCATCGCGAGTCACAGCCGCGAGATCGGCGGTACGGGAATGGGCAATGGTAACAGTAGCATTTGCATCAAGCAACATCAACGCCAGGGGTTTCCCGACAAGGATACTGCGCCCCACCACCACTGCTTTTTTTCCAGCAAGGGGGACATCATACTCTTGCAATAATGCCATCACACCGTAGGGGGTGCAGCTACGTAATCCCGGTTCGGAGCGGACAAGGTGACCTAAATTTAAAGGGTGTAAACCGTCGGCATCTTTTTCTGGGGCAATGGTAAGGAGTAACCCCACAGAGTCGAGATGGTCAGGCAACGGGAGCTGTACGAGGATGCCATCAACCCGTTCATCGACATTAAGCGCTTGGATGACGGCTTCTAATTCTGCTTGGCTAACATCGGCAGGAAAATGTTTCCCAAAGGAGGCAATGCCCACCCGTTCACAGGAACGTTCTTTATTGCGGACGTAGGCAGCACTGGCTGGATTGTCCCCCACCATCAACACAGCCAAGCCCGGTGGACGACCCATTTGTGGTTGGATTTGGGCGATTTTTTCTTTGAGGTTAGCTTGAATTTTCTTGGCAAAGCCTTTGCCATCAAGGATTTGTGCCATGGAGATGATTGGTGTAGAGATAGGAACTATAGGATGGCGATCGCCATGAAAGTTATGGCAAAAGCCGGATATCAGGCTTAAGGGTATCCTAATTTACTGCTGTTTAATTTACTGCTGTTTAATTTACCGCTTTAATTTACCGCTGTTTTTGATTTACGGCGACTACGAGATTTGGCAGGGGCGATCGCCTTTTTGAGGAGTAGCGGTACATCCTCTAGGGTGCGAGCAAACATTAATTTTTCCCGTTTAAAGGCCGCCGCCATCTCCGTTTCACTGTAGGTTTCACTGAGGCAATAGGACAGTTGATTGGCAATAATTGTGCCTGCATCATGACAACTTTGGTGTAGGGGAGCATGGTTGCCGCAAAGATATGTAACAACAGGGGTGGCAATGTCGTCCCGAATGATCGGAATTAATTCAATCTCTTCCTGGGAACTGTACCGTCCCAAAAGGGCGATCGCCTTAGTCTTCGGATCCGCATCCAGAATACTCAGCCATTGGGCAAAATTAGAGCCGGGCAAATCGGCATTGCCCACATCGATGACACAGGACTGCCCCAAACCTTCTTTATTAAGCAAAATCGCCGCCTCTTGGGAAAGACTACTAAAGCGACTGAGGAGAGCCACATCCCCCGCCTGAAAATGATTCACAAATCCTGTGCCGAGCCATAATTTTCCCGGGACAATGAGGCCGCTACTGCCGGGGCCTAGAATACGCACTTTCTGCCGTTTCGCCTTACAAAATAAACGCACCATATCCAATGGTGGCACGCCAGCTGACACGATAATTAATTGTTTAATACCGGCGGCGATCGCCTCAAAGGCCGCATCCAACACCGCAAAGCGATCCACAAAAATCAAGCTCGTAGTGATATCTCCCAGCTCACTATTTGCTGTCATCACCAGATCAAATACAGGTAGTTCATGAACCGTCACCCCACCCTTGCCAGCACTCACCCCCGCCACAATCTGAGTTCCGTAGGCTAGCATACGGGGCACATAATATTGCGCCAATGGCGTATCAATACCCTGTACTAAAATGTTTTCGTTCGTTTCCCAAGTCATCATATGTTTCTTTGTGGAACCTCAACCTAAGGGCGAATTTCTGTTTGTTTACCAAGGGCGATCGCCCGACGAATAGCATCCCCTAAATCAGTCTCCCAGTAGAGGGAACTATCAAAGGTATTTTCAATGGTCGGTAAACACCGCACCACAATTTCTGGCAGGGGTGGCTCCAGTTGGGTCGTAGCAGTTGTCACCGTCGGCGTTTTCCCAAGGGTGGGAGCACGGTTGATAACGGGATTTGGCTGATTTGTTTGCCCCACAAGATAGTGCAAAATTTGTTGATTTATTTCTTCATCTGCCACGAGGTTCAGGAGCAACACATTGACCTGGGGCAAGGTTTTAAGCTGTTCTAAAATGGCCATAATTTGCGTGTCCAGCTCATTCGGGGAAAACACTAAACTCTGGGCGCGTGGGCCTAAAATCCAACAGCAGGCGGGATGGCCTTTTTGATTGTGAATCATGTCCCACAGTAATGCCGCCGAGCCGACACCAAAACAGATAATGCCAATGTTGCCCCCTTTGATATCATGCTCCCAAAATAGAGCGTTGCTCTCCTCTGCTTGTAAGGGACTTTGGGGGGTGGGGCGATCGCCAAAACTAGCAATATCAGGATGTTTTTGAATGGCGGTGTCATGGGCAGTCACTTTACCATCCAGAGCCATGAGCTCCCCATTTTCACCAATGCCCAAAGGATTAATTTCAATGAGATCTAGATCCTTTGCCAACAGGAGATCATACATTTTCCCAATCACTTGGCTGAGGGAAATAACCAGTTCCCCAGAAAACCCCATCTGATTCAGGAGGTGGCGGGCATAGAAAGGCGAGAAAAATTCTTCAATGACAACCTGTTGCAAATTAGCAAGGAGTTTATTGACATCCATGCCGCCATAGGCTGAGCCCAGCAACACAGGACGTTGTAGTTCGTAATCTAGGACAACTGCCAAAAAAATTTCCTGTTGACTACGGTAATGGGCTTCTGCTAAAAGCACATCGGGATATTGGCCGGCGATCGCCAAATTAAAGATATTTCGGGCCGCGGCGATCGCATCAATGGTATTTTGCGCCGGTTTAATGCCCCCAGCCTTACCCCGTCCCCCACTACAAACCTGCGATTTTAAAACAATGGGATAGGGAATTTGTAACTGCTTTAGTTCCCGCGCATCAGAAATAATTTGTGACGGTAATGTCGGAATACCCACCTGTTGAAAAAGTTGTTTAGCTTGGTATTCGAGCAATTCCATAGCAGTAGACGGGACCTGTACAAACTTCAATACTTAAATACAACTGTAGCGAATGGAGCTTCGTCTTTCTCCTCTAACACTATATCGAATTGAGATCCCTTACCCTATCGTGCAACAAGCGGTCTTTGCCATTAGACAACATTAGCAACGTGCCAAGACCAAAAGTGGGATCATAAAAATTTAACTAACGTCAGTTATGGATAAGAATGTAGCCAAAATTCTTTAGAGAAAAGGAGACAC
>NZ_MRBY01000079.1 GCF_001904615.1 [Limnothrix rosea] IAM M-220 | reverse complement strand
CCAACGAAAATTTGCGTTTTTTGACCCCTAGGATTGTTTGGATAAAACATCTCCCTATCTCTCGCTCTCTTATTCGCCGCGTCGTATTGCCGAGCACCCTTAAGCAAAACTCAGGTTAAGTTAATACAGATTAAACCGACTGCCAGGCTGAATGGGGTTCAAGTGCGCATCATGCTTGCAGTGATGGCGTGGTGGAGCTGCTCGTCCGTTTGGCTGGGAGCGAGACAGTGTAGGCCTTGGCAAACTAGGGCAATACTGTCCTTGGGGAGTTCGGCAGTGGGTTTCAGTACGGTTGTTTGGAGATAGGTTTGGGTCAGGGCCTTCAGGCGATCGCCATCGCTTTTGACCAGGGTGCAGTGGCGGAACCAATCTAGAGCGGCGATCAGGGAGGGAGCTTGCTGGGGGGATTTATCGAATACGGTGGTAAAGGCTTGTAAAGTTTGCTCTGCTTTGTCGAGGTAGGCAAGGTCTGCGGTGAGGAGAAACAGACGCATTAAATTCATAACAGCAACACCATTGGCTGAGGGGGTTGCATTATCTTGATAGCTCCGTTCTTGTACGAGCAGTTCTGTGGCTTCGGTATTGTTGAAGTAGCCCTTCGTTTCTACTGACCAGAGCTTGGCATCAAACTCTGACTGGAGGGCGATCGCCTGATGGAGCCAGTGGGTTTCAGTTGGATTATTTGCCTGTAAATCTAGCAGCGCCTTAATCAAAAATGCATAGTCTTCTGATTGGGCAATGCCGTCGGGTTCTCCGCCAAAATTTAAACGATAAAGCTGTCCCTCTTGCCACTGGGTTTTCAGGATGAAATTAGTGCAGTTTACCGCCAAATCCCAAGCTTTTTCTAACCCTAAGACACCATAAATTCTCGCTAAACCAGAAATCATCAAGGCATTCCACGCCACGATGAGTTTCATGTCGGTCACTGCCGGAATTCTGCCCGGCCAATCGGTATGTTTCGCTTCGTCGTTATCGCGGGCTGGTGGGAAGGTTTCAAGGGATCGGCGATCGCCGCCATATCGTTCCGTAAAAAGTTGGTCGAGGGCGGCCTGCAAATGGTCAGAAATTTCAGTAGAAGCGCGACGTTTTAGAACGATTTTCCCCTCAAAATTACCGTCTGGTTCAATGAAAAAATGAGTTTGTAATTCTTGAAAGGCTGCTGCCGATAACTGTGTTTGTAATTCATCAAAATTCCACACATAAAAGGCTCCTTCCTCCGGCTCTCCAGGGCCAGCATCAAGGAAACTATCTGCATCCTGCGCTGCATAAAAATAACCAGCGGGGGCTGTCATTTCCCGACTGAGCCAAGCCACGGTTCCTTCAAGGGCGGTTTTAAAGGCGGGTTCTGTTGTCCCATTTGCCCAGAGATTGGCGAGAAACTCGGTAATTTGCCCATTGTCGTAGAGCATTTTCTCGAAGTGGGGCACTGTCCAGTTTGGATCGACCGTATAGCGATGAAATCCACCGCCGACATGGTCGTAGATGCCGCCGAGGGCAAGATCAAGGCCTCGTTTTTTTGTGATGGCGCTGCCGTCATATTTTGTATTTTCTGTAAAACGACTACCCAGTAGGGCGATCGCCGCGTAGGGAATCATGGGGAAACTAGGGCCGTGGGAAGTGCGCCCAACAATGCCGGTGCAAGCCTCAATGCACTTTTCGAGGAGGCTTTGGTCAAGGGCGAGATCAACACGAGGCAACTTCGCGGAGCGGTCTAAAATCGTAAAAATTTCTTCTTTAATTTCCTCCAGACGTTCTGGCTCTTCGTCATAGAAACGGCGAATGGCACTCAATACATCAAGAAAACTAGGGCGATTGTAGCGGGGACTGAGGGGAAAATAAGTACCGCCATAAAACGGGACTAAATCATCGGGTGTCAGAAAAATATTTAAGGGCCAACCGCCTTGGCCAGTCATTAGTTGCAAAGCCTGCATATAGATACTGTCAATATCCGGGCGTTCTTCGCGGTCCACTTTGATCGGCACAAAGTTGGCATTGAGATAATCGGCGATCGCCTGATTTGAAAAAGCTTCCCCTTCCATCACCGTGCACCAATGGCAGGAAGAATAACCAATCGAGAGGAAAACCGGCTTATTTTCAGCTTTCGCCTTGGCAAGGGCTTCATCACACCAATACCACCAATCAATGGGATTTTCAGCATGTTTACGGAGATAGAGACTTTTGGTTTCTGCCAAGCGGTTGGTCATATAGGCGGCCTTTTTTTTAGCGAAATCTTGAGAGTTTATGTGACCTGATTGTAACGAATCACGGTTCTGCCAAAGTTTAAAATCAATCCGCTAAAATCGAACATGTGCCTATGGCATTCGGTCTATTTGCTTGATGATTTTCTGTGCCATAGTAGGATTTTTTTAATGACGAATATATCTTTTTCCCATTCCACGACAAAAGTTACCCAGAGCCTGAAGGTGATGGGAAATTATGCCCGTCATCCCTACGGTATTGCCATTATCGGTTCCGTTGCGCTCCATCTCGTTGCGGCGATCGCCCTACCCAGTTGGTCAGAGGCAGACGATACCGCCTCAGAAGGTCGCCAAGAAATCGTGCGATTAGTAGATCTGCCCGCCGATGTGCAAAATCGCTTACCGACCAATGCGCCGCCCATTGACCTATCGGTCTTTGAAAATAACCCGAATTTTAATATTGACCTATCGGCTGTGCCCCAGTTCGATGCCCGCGGTAATTCGACTGGTTTAGAAGGTGGTTTTGAATTTTCACAAGGCACAAATAATCTTCCTGTCCCGGGTGCACCAAGTTTTGGGCAAACTAATTTTTCCTTTGTGCCCATTAGTCCACCACCGATTAACAGTACTTTTTCTGGATTTGCGCCGCCGCCGCCCTCGGTGATCAATGGTTTTTTGCCGCCCCCCCCAAATGTTCCCAATTCGGCAAATACAACAATTTTTGGGGAAGAAACCCTAACAACGCCTAATTTTGTTTCCGGCGATGGCAACAAGCAGGTTTTTTCTGTTAATCCCGGCATGCCACAACCGTCCCTTTCACTGTTAGAACGGCAACGGCAGCTAGAAGAGGAGGCGGCGATCGCCCTTTCCCCAAGAAATTCTTCACCGACAGATCCAAGCATTAGCTTTAGCGCAGAATTACTCCAGCCCCGAGATCTCAGTAGCCCCAGCAATCCGGCAGCCCTGTTACCCCGCTCCCAATCATCAGCAAATACCGACCAAACCGCCGCCAATACCGCCACCGTCACCCGCTCAATTACAGGGAATTATCCGAGGGGAGCTTGTTCATCCCAAGCGAGTGGCACAGCCAGCTATAACGTTGTCGTCACCCCCAGCGGTGTACCCAGTCAATGGAGTTTGAATGGTAGTTCTGGCTCCAATGCTCTAGATAATCAGGCAAGCAACGATATTCGCAACGCCCGTTTTGACGGCAATAATCGTAACTATCTCGTCAATGTCAGTTACCGTTATCAGCCATCATTTTGTGCCGCCTTCCAGCAGCCAGCCCCTAGCAATAGCACTCCCCCATCGCCTACGCCAGCGCAACCCAAACCGACTCCCCAAAATAGTACTAACAATGGCAGTGGCGATCGCCAAACCACCGAAATCCCCGTCACCCAGCCAGCAACCCCCAAGCCAGCAGCCCCTACGCCAGCCCCAGCGCCAGCTCCCAAGCCTACTCCAATAGAAACACAGCCCATCACCCCAATTACACCAGCACCACCACCGCAACCCCAACCGACGATCAACATTCCCGCTGAGCCTCTGCGCGTTAATTCAGAATCTTCCTCCGAAACACCTCCCTCAGACACGCCTGAATAAACAAGCGATTCGTTCGAAAATTTCAACAAGGCCAGATCACCTCGCCACCCAACTAGCACCATGCTTAAGCTGGTTCTACTGTACTTAATGCGTCATAATGAAGAGCCTTTAATTGTCTGAGCAATGGTCAATCCAGAAAACTTAAAACCTCCCCTCAAATGGGCTGGCGGTAAGCGTTGGCTTGTGCCGATTCTGCAAGATATTTGGCAAGACTACAAGGATGATTATCAGCTGATTGAACCCTTCTGTGGTGGGTTGGCGATCGCCCTTGGATTAGCACCCCAAAAAGCCATTCTCAATGACGTAAATCCCCATCTAATCAACTTTTACCGCTGGCTAAAAAAGGGATTAATTTGCAAAATAGAAATGGCCAATAATGAAGATATTTACTATAAAAACCGAGACCGATTTAACGAACTAATTTCCACAAAAAAATGGCGCAATAAAGAAGCAGCAGCACTATTTTATTATTTAAATCGTACGGGATTTAATGGTCTGTGTCGCTTTAATCAAAAAGGCGGCTTTAATGTTCCCTTCGGAAGCTATAAAAAAATCAACTATCGACAAGATTTTACTAACTATCAATGCACCTTCAAGCACTGGCAATTCACACTGGGAGATTTTGAAAAAATCACCATTGGCAAACAAAGTTTTATTTACGCCGATCCGCCCTATGATGTAGACTTTCGACAATATTCAGCAGGTGGATTTAGCTGGGAAGATCAAGTCCGTCTCGCAAAATGGCTCCAACAGCAAACTCAGCCTGTCGTCGCTTCAAACCAAGCTACAGAAAGGATCATAGAGCTATATCGCAATTTGGGATTCACAACCCGGACCCTAAAAGCACCAAGACGAATCTCCTGCAACGGCGATCGCACGCCGGCCATGGAAATGTTGGCTTTAAAAAATATTGAGAAATAGTTTATGGCTCGCGATACTAGTACAGGAAAAGTCTTTGAGCAAACGGTTTTGCCAGCCTTAGAACATGCTAATTACCGTTATCGAAAACAAGTGTATATTGGCCGCAAACCGAATGGGCGAAAACATATTGTTGACCTAGTTATTTATAAAGGCGATCGCTCTAAAATTTTAGTATCAAAAAAATGGCAACAAGCCAATGGCACAGCTGAGGAAAAAATCCCCTTTGAAGTAATCATGCTTGCTCGTGCCTGTAAACAGTACGGTTATCAATCTGCTTATTTAGTTCTCGGTGGTACGGAGGATAATCATCGCTTAGGGACAACTGGTTGGACATTAAGGGAGTGGTATTTATCAGGAGAGCTATCTCGATGGATTACTGATGAAAATCTCGTAAAAATTGTTGGTTTTGAAAATTTTCTTGCCTGTATTAATCGCCATAATATTTAACTTGGGCACAGAAATAAAGGGGCAAATGATGATGTATAAATCAGTCACATTTCCCCCTCAAATATTTAAGTTTTAAACTCACAATCGATACACTAGCTCAAAACCCAATGGACAAGGGTACGAACGGGGAAACCTGTACCACCTTTGCTGTAGATATCGGCTTCTTTTTCAGACCAGGCAGGCCCTGCGATATCGAGGTGCACCCAAGGTGTGTCATTGATAAATTCCTTAAGAAATAAAGCGGCGGAGATGGAACCGCCAGCCCGTGCACCAGTATTTTTCATATCGGCGATGGGAGATTTAAGGCTTTCAAAGTATGCGGATTCGAGGGGCATCTTCCAGAATTTTTCACCGGCTTTATCGGACGCGGCAGTAATGGCATCGGCTAGCTCATCGTCACCCCATAGGCCACAGATATCGTCGCCAAGGGCAATGACACAGGCTCCGGTTAGGGTGGCAATGTCGACGATCGCCTCGACATCAAGTTTTTCGGCGTAAACCAATGCGTCGGCTAGGGTTAAACGACCTTCTGCGTCGGTATTGTTGACCTCAATGGTTTTGCCGTTAGAGGCTGTGAGGATATCACCGGGGCGCAAACCACTGCCACTAATCATGTTTTCGGTAGCGGCACTAATAAAATGAACTTCCACATCGGGCTTTAGTGCGGCGATCGCCTTGGCAGCGCCAAAGGTTGCAGCCGCGCCACCCATGTCCATTTTCATCATGGCGATGCTGGGGCCAGAGGGTTTGATATTGTAGCCACCGGAATCGAAGGTTAGACCTTTACCGACGATCGCCACTTTTTTGCGGGGAGTACCTTCGGGTTTGTAAACAAGGTGAATAAATTGGGGGGGATGATCCGTTGCCTCTGCCACGCCAAGGTAAGCTCCCATATTCTGCGCTTCACATTCCGCTTGCCCCAATACAGTCAACTCAAGGCCATATTCGTCAGCCAGTTCTTTGACCGATGCCACAAGGGTTACAGGATTAATGACATTGGCAGGAGAATTCACTAATTCACGGGCATGAATTGTACCTTCGCACAGGGTAGTGCCGAGGGCGATCGCCGCACTTTGGTCACCGATTTCGAGAATGTCTACAGTTTCAAGGGCAGGTTCTTCGATATCATCACCGGACTTGTAACGGTTGTCGGTATAGAGTCCCAAGGTAATTCCTTCGGTAATCATCTGGGCTGTCGTTGCCGCATCTTCTGACACAGGAAGATTAACAGCCAAGGTTGCAATCTTTTTGTCAGACTTCACAGCATGGGCGATCGCCGCCGCTGTGGAACGAACTGCTTTGCTGTCCCATTTGTCTTCATCACCGAGACCAACCAATAATACTTTTTTAATTGCCGCACTGCCCCCAATACGATTGAGAGAAGTGCTACCGGATTTACCCTTAAACTCTGTTTCAGCCAAAATTTCGGCTACAGCACCAGATAATTTACGATCTAGCGCCCCCAAAGATTCTGGCAGACTAATGACTTCTTCACTGCTAAAAAAGCCGAGGGCGATCGCATCCCCAGACCAATCCGCCGCCGCTTGGGCAATCCCTTGAATTTTCATACTATTTTTTTCGTCTAATACAACTGTTTTTTAGTGTGACACTTCCCTAAAAACTTTCCAAGGTAAAAAGCTTTTATTCAGGTATTTCTAAGCCTTGCTCTGTCAAAAATCGCTTGAGTTTTATTAATTTGTCTTCTGCTTGATCAGCCCGTTGTCGTTCCTGTTCCAATCGTTGTTGTTCCAGCGCAATTTTTTCTGCACCCCAAAGCAATAATTCACCATCAGGTTGCCACCACCGCAACCAGAATGCCTCTTGTTCCAAGCGTTTGCCTTGCCAAATCCCCAACTCTAAATTCAGTGGTTCAAGGAAATAGCGTCCCGCTTGGTTCGGCTCTTGTTTTTCGTAAATGCCCTCAGTATTGAGCTGGCGTACTTCTAAATTTGCTGTGGCTGGATCAAAGATTACATAAATCGGAGCTTGAAGGATGCGCTCATAAAACCACATCTTGCCATAGGGAAAAGCCGGTCGAATCGAATATTCGGCGGTGTCTTCTTCAGATAGAAATTCCATCACAATTTCTGGAACTTTGCCATCACGGTGAGGCGTGTAGCGACGACGAATTTCCATATCAGGTAACGGTGCTGCCTGACTGACAAAGAACCAATCTGGCGCTTTAAGAACCGTTTTGCCATCGATACGGACGGCGATCGCCATATTGGAGGCAATCATAATCTCTGGCTGAACCAGACCTGCTAAATCAAGGGATTCTGTTAAAGCGGCGGCAAGGAATGGTTGCAGAATACTTTCCACAGGGTCATCAGGTATTGGGTAATCTTCGGGTAAACGAATCCATTCAACTTTGGGGGGTTGGCGCGTCGGTGCAGTATAGGAGTTGGATTGCAATTGAACCATGATATTGCCAGCCTGTGGTATTCACTCAAGTACCCTGTCCCGATTATAAACAGACTTCTAATTCGTCTAAAGGATTCGATCAATATAGGGCAGACATCTCTAAATTAATGCCAAAAAATTCGTCGATAATCTTGCCCGATCGCCTTCGGAATGACGGGAAAATCGATTTCAGCCTGATGGAGAATCCAGCGGACATAGGTATTGCTATTGGGCCCCGGCACATAGCGATAGAGGTAGTTGTGGGGATATCTTTCGGGGCTGGCTTTAAGGATAGTTGCGAGGGTTATGGCAGTTTGGTCTGTCCAGGTGGCGATCGCCACTTTTTTTGTGAGGGAATAATTTTTTTTGATGACAAAGAAACGCGAGTTATCACCTTAAATATTTAATTTGTTGAAAATTGGTGCTGGCAAATTACGAATAATCGCCATAATTAATTGCCATTTTGTCGGAGAATAAACGACTGGAGAACCTTTGGCTATAGCGTTGACTATTTGCGCCGCAACCGTTTCTACAGAAGCGAGTTTTGCGCCTTCAGCCTTTAGATGAGCAGTCATCGGTGTATCTGTTGGCCCCGGTTTAACCAGCGTAACCCTTAGATTTGTACCGGCAAAACGATGTTGTAAACCTTGGGCATAGCGGTCTACTAGTCCTTTTGCTGAGCCATAAACATAATTTGATTTTCTGCCTCGATCGCCAGCAACAGAGCCAATAATGGCGATCGCCCCTTGATTGACTTTTTCCATTTGGTCAGCAAAAGCCTCGGCGAAGAGAACAGGGGAAATCGCATTAATCTCCAGAGCATTACGGCATTCTGCAAGATTTTCTTGGCAATCACTTTGGGTCGGGAGATAGCCATGGGCAATTAAAACAATATCGACAGGTGCTGCGCTCCAAAGACTTTCGACAGTACTCTTAACGGCTGCCGCATCAAGGAAATCACTTTCTAAGATCTGAATCTCAGATTCGGGACTGCGTACCTTTAGGTCATTGGCGACCCGCGCTAGGCGTTCCTCACTACGACCGACTAATACTAAATTTGCCGGTTCTACTTGCACCCATAGTCGGGCACAGTTTTCGGCGATCGCCGATGTCGCACCAATAATAGCGATTCGTTTCATAGTTTGTCTTAACTCCCGATTAGTCGGCGTGATAAAGCTGAACTGATACCCACATCTCGATATGTGAGAAATTCTGACAAATTTGGATAACTTCGCTCAAATAGCTCCCGCGTTAAGCGAGCATCTTTCGCTAGGTAAATTCGGCCACCCGCTTCATGGACAATATTGTCGAGACGTTTAAACAGTGCATGGGTGCGATCGCCTTTATTTGGAAAATCTAGGGCGAGGGTTACTCCCCCTTGGGGAAAACTCATCATACCGACGGCTGGGCGATCGCCAAAAGTTTTTAAAACAGCGAGAAAAGACCCTTCCCCAAAAGACTTAATTTCGTCGAGCATGGCGGCAGTGGCATCCCGCTGGTACTGAGGCGGCACAACACTTTGGTACTGGAAAAATCCCTGAGAACCATACATCCGATTCCATTTCAAAATATTATCGAGGGGATAAAAAAAAGGTTCATAGTGAGTAATAGCTTGCCCTTGCTTTTGTTTTTGCAGATTGTAATAGGCGAAATTAAAAGGTTTAAGCGTGAGTTGATTGACCAAAGAAACAGGCGGCACAAAGGGCATGCTCAACTTGCGGGGTTGAGGTAAAGATCGCTCAATATTTTTGGCATGATTACCGCGAATAAAAATGCCACGACTTTTACTGCCGGACAAACAATCAATCCAAGACACTGTGTAGTCCCAATCCGCTTCAGATTGGTCTGCGAGTTCAAAAAATTCATCCAGACTATCATAGGGAATCGTTTCAGTATTAAACCAAGGGCCATCAACGGCCAAAAGCTGAATTTCTACTTCGATCATCACACCCGTCAGACCAAAGCCTCCGACTGTTGCAGCAAAAAGTTTTGGTTCTAGGCTAGGGCTACATTCAATAATCTCTCCATCTGTACGCACCATTTTCAAACGGCGTACATGTTCCCCGAGAGTACCCGCCGCATGGTGATTTTTGCCATGGACATCGTTGGCGATCGCCCCACCAAGCGTTGCATATTGAGTCCCCGGCGTAACTGGCAAAATCCAGCCCCGAGGAACTGCTAACTGCTGAATCTCCTTTAACAACAGACCCGGCTCACAGATCAAAATCCCTGTTTGAGTATCAAAATGAACAAAACGATTGAGCCCCCTTGTTTGCCATAATGTTCGGTGGGGATTCAGACAAATATCACCATAGCTACGGCCATTACCGTAGGCAATACCTTTTTGCCCAGTATTCTGCAAATCATGGCTAACTTTATCCGGAGCAGACAACCGAATGACTTGATGGGGATCGGCGCTTAACAGACCCCAAGAAGAAACTGATTCCATGATTATTTCTCCTGTGAAGCTGGGGATTTATCAACAAAAACAAAGCGTTTATCCAGACTATATTTCAAGGTATAACCTGCCATCAAACCGATAACGCCTCCCAAGTATCGCATTGCGTCCGTATGGAAAAGCCAATGAAAAAGATATTCTGTCCCCCAAAATAAAGCCGTTGTAAACAGACTCATAAAGGCATAAAGGAAAAATAAATTGCTGTCGTGAGCCAAGTTTTTCGCTTTAAATTTAAAAATGTATAGTTTATCCAAAATGTATTTAATCGGTAAACCTACGGCTGTACCGGCAAGGATCGATAGCGTCACAGCATAGGAGCCGGTGTAAATGGTGATGACTAAAGCTTGAGTGCCAATATTGGCAGTCGTGGCGATAATCGCAAAAAGCCCATACAGTGCAGCAATTTGGAATCCAGCAGAGTTTCTATTTGCCTTCCTCAACAGGTGGCCGGAAAGATACACAACGGTGGCGATCGCCACCAAAACACCAACCATTGATAGGCCGAGTATCAGTTGATTGCCCCCAAACCGTGCCACCCCAAAAACTGCAAGGAAACTAAATAACGTCACCCAGCTCGCTTTGTCCTTAAGGGCAAAAACAATGGGGTCATCATGCATATGTCCCCTATGGGTAATCAACCAAATCCGGGAAACCCAATACAACATCAAAGGGCAAGCAAACCAAATTAATTTAGGGGAAGCATAGGTATTGATCGTGTTGGGGTCTTGGATGTAGAGGGCTAAAACCAAAATCGACATGTAAGCACTTGTAATCCCCATGGTGGAGACCAGCTCTAAATCATCTTGAGAGTAGCCCCGCCCCCGTAATTTTTTGCCTTTATTTTTTTTCTTAGCCGCATAAAGCTCACTAAAACGCTTTACAAAAGCAAGGGATAAAAACACAAACATCGAAAATGCCAAAAGCCAAAAGGATGGCACAATCCCCGTTGCTGCAGCTCCGGCGATAATCCTCAGAGTGTATAAAGCAGCCAATGAAATGACATCGACTAAAGGACGGCGTTTGAGAAATAGAGAATAGGTCAGTGTCAGAGAATAGTAGGCACCAAGCGCAAGCATAAATGCTGGGGGCAAAAGAAGAAATGCGAGTAGAAAAGCTATCCCCAATAAACAAGGCCAAATTAGCCAGCCATCTAATAGCGAAATTGCGCCAGAGGCAAAGGGTCTTTTGCGCTTACGGTGGTGGTGGCGATCATCATTTACATCGATTAAATCATTGAGAAGATAGACACTCGATGCCGTCAGACTAAACATGGCAAAGGCCATTGCTACTGCTATGACGAGGCTTAAGTCGCCGTATAAATGAGAACCTAGTAGTGGTAGAAATAACAGAACATTTTTGACCCATTGGTAGGGTCTCAGGGCTTTAGCGAGACTCGCTAAATAACTTTTTTGCCGAGATTGAAAGACATCAATAACGTTGCATTGCTGTTGTACTTTTTTGATAAAAGACTCTGAGGAACTAACAATGTACGCTTCTTCGGCAGATTGCCATACGGGTAAATCCGCTTCGCAGTCGCCTATGTAGTCAAAGCCTTTTTCGCCAAATTTTTCAACGAGTAAATTGCGTTTTTTAGTTCCTTTTAAGTTGAGATTGTCATTTGTCGCAAAGACAGCATCGAAAATTTGTAAATGTTCGGCGATCGCCTCAACGAGCTTATGGTGACTGGCGGTTGCTAAAACAATTGTTCGACCAGACTCCGCTTTTTCGCTTCGTAGCCATCTCAGTAAGTCTTCGTTATAGGGCAGTGATTCGACGTGAATGTTGTATTTTGCCGCTAAAGCTGACTTTAAATAGGCTTTGCTTTTGCTCGCCCAAGCAATGAGATTGAAAATTTGAAAAGGAGATTTTGCGATGTGATGATTAGCTGACTCATAGAGTAAATCAGTCCTAATTAATGTGCCATCTAAATCAACAACGAGAGGTCTCATAGAACTAAGGAAGATTTACTGAGTTGATATAGCGAGCTAAGGACCTTCATTTCAGATATTTTGCGTTACAGGTATTTTAAGCAGGCTATTAATACTTAATTAATAGCTTAGATAGTGTAAGCGATCGCAGATGCTTTTACTTATACCCTACAGTTGTTGAAAATGTGTGGTTAGTAACGTGAGTTTTGCTTAAGCATGCTCGGAAGTACGACGCGGTGAATGGGAGAGC
>NZ_MRBY01000078.1 GCF_001904615.1 [Limnothrix rosea] IAM M-220 | reverse complement strand
CACAATGAAGCATTGCTGCTTTGTTGTAGTGTAGTAGTCATGTTTTATGATTGCTATGAAATTATCAAGGTGCAAAACCTTATGTATTAATACTATCGTGATTATTGCGTTTTGTAAAGTGAATTAACAAAGCTCATAGTTATGTCAAGTATAGATTTTGCTTATCATTTGTTCGGCGATCGCCACCCGTCAAGGGGCTTAAGCACGATTACCTATAGTCCTGCATTTACGTTAGTTCCGACCTATGAGTGTTTTAATCGCTGCGCCTACTGTAACTTTCGTGTTGACCCGAATAGGGATAATTGGCTCGGTCTTGAAGAGGCGGCATCAAGATTAAGAACCTTAGAAAATTTAGGCATTTATGAGATTTTGATCTTGAGTGGTGAAGTTCATCCGCGATCGCCCCGTAGACTTGCCCTCATGCAGCGAATTAAAGACCTGTGCTTGCTTGCCTTGGATTTTGGTTTTGTGCCCCATACTAATGCTGGGCCTTTGAGTTTTGCTGAAATGCAATGTTTGCGAGAGGTTAACGGTTCTATGGGGTTGATGCTGGAACAGTTGCGGGATGATCTGCCTGTGCATCGCCAAGCGCCGAGTAAACATTCAGCTTTAAGGATGCAGCAGCTTGCATGGGCTGGGGAACTAAAAATTCCTTTTACAACGGGTTTGTTGCTTGGTATTGGAGAAGATGAGGGGGATTGGGCAGCCACATTAGCGGCGATCGCCACAGTGCATCAAAAGTACGGACATATTCAAGAAGTGATTTTGCAGCCCCATAGTCCGGGAACAGACCAAATTTACGACGGCCTTGGTTTTGATCCGCAGCGATTACCAGAGGTTATTGCCCTAGCCAGAGAGATTTTGCCAGAGGCGATCGCCATTCAGATTCCCCCAAACCTTGTGGCGGATTTGCAATGGTTATTGCGTTGTGTCGAGGCTGGAGCATCAGATCTCGGCGGGATTGTGCCTAAAGACGAAGTAAACCCAGATTACGAACATTTAGACTTAGATATTATTCGACAGGAACTGACAAAGGCGAGAAAGGAGTTAAGACCAAGATTGGCTGTATATCCTCAATTTGATGCATGGCTACCTTCTGCGGTCAAAAAGGTGGTGGCTCAACTGCGACGCTCTAATCTTGAGGTGTCTCAGGCTGCGCATTTGCCGTAATAGGCCATTGTAAAAGGGGATCTTGAGCTAATTGTTGTGCCATTTGGGATGCGCCAAAACGGTTGAGGTGACTGGGGTCTGAAAAATATTTATAGCGTTGCTGCCAAGCTTCTTTACTGACGAAATCTAGAAATTTTAGATTTTTTTGGGTGGACATTTGATCCATATAGTTGCGAAATTTTTCTTCGTAGCGCTCACGCACAGGATCAAGATATTGGTCGGTTAGGGGTTGATTAATCACCACTAGGTTGACTTGGTTGGCATCTAGATATCGTAACAATTCTGTAAAGGCTTGGTGTTGCTCGCCTTCGAGGTTAAATTCTGAGTAATCGCTGTCGTAATATCCAGTTACTCTTGGGTGATAGCGATAGTAGTAGTCTGGTTCAAATTGTCGAGAGAGGGCTAGAAAGCCGTCAAGATTGATCGTTTCGCCTTGAATTTCTAGGGTGCGAATTTCACTTTCTCCGGCATCTTCTTCTGGCAGTTCTGCGACATTTAAAGGCTCAAGGGCATTAAATTGTGGAAAAAGCTCTTGTAGCACATTACTTTTCAAGGTTTCTCTTTGTTCGTAAACGATGGATAGTTCTGCTAAGAATTGATTTGCTGTTTTGTTGAGATTAAAAGGTTCTTTCACCTCTGCCTCGGTTGCGGCGATCGCCTCATTTTCTTTAAGAAAAAGGTTGGGGAAGGTGCCATCTTGCAATTTTTGGAAACCCTCAGAATTGACAATAATATCGAAGGTGATGTCTTCGCGGCCACTATTGAAAGCCCGGGAACCGTCTGCCCAGATGATCATTTGGGGTAGTTGATCGGCGGGAATAATTTGCCGTAACAAGAGGTCAAAGACTTGGACTGTTGCGCCATTGAGGCCAAAGTTAAAAATATCGAGCTTCGGGTAACCCTGTTTTGCTAGAGCTGTTTGTAAGGCGTAGGGGTCAAGGCCTCGCAAGGCGCGGGAGCTCCCAACGATCAAAATATCGGGTACGCCATTTTCTCGGACTCGTTTTTGATATAAAGCCAGTTTTTCATCCAACATTGGACTGTTAAAGGAAGGATGCTCTGCTTTTTCTGGGGGGGCGATCGCCTTCGGGGCAGTGGTTAATTTCGCTAATTCTGCCTTGGGGGTGAGGATCAGTTCCGTTGTACCCGCAGTGGTAAAACCGGCACTGTCTTGATCAAAAAACTCAGACTTTTGCAATTCTAAATCTGGCAAATCTATAGGATCCGGGCTAAAGGTTTTATTGAGGGCCATATCTAGCTCTGAGGCGGCGGCGGCGTTCACTTGTTCCGGTGCATTTTGTTTGAGCCACTGGCCTGTGAGCCAATCTATCTGAACGGTCAGTAACAAGCCTAAAAATCCCCACACCAAGGCCACGCGAATGCCTTTATCCGTCATTAGGGGAACCTTCGATGGCTGCTGATACTGTTTGCTTAGGACGGGGCTAGAAACTGTCTGTTCTGGTGTCCACAATCTGGTGGCGCAGAGAATGGTACGGAGGGTTTGATTGATTTCTTCTAGTAAAGATGGTGTGCTCTGTTGGTAGTGGACTTCGTCGGGGCTAATGGCTGTGGTCGTGTCTAAAAGCTCATGTTGATTGGTGGGGTATTCTTTAAAGGCGGTGGGGATTTCGACGAGATCAATGCGGTGTTGCCAGACGGCTTTGACCTGACCAGAGCGGCGGCCGTAAAGGCGTACGCCATCGATATGGTCACTTTCTAAGTCTTTAAAGAAAGGAATCAGGGTTTCTACCATTTGATCCTTGGTCGGACAGGCGATCGCCTCGGTCATCACGTGGAGAATTTTGCCCTTAGTGAAGAGTTTGACCCGGATGCCTCCGGTGGCCAAACGATCAGCAAGATTGGGGTTAAGGGCCTTCTGCATTAAAAAAAGCAGGGCTTCTAAATTATTGTTGCGGGCGAGGGAACGGGGTGAAGGCTGTAACTTGGCCATCATCTGAGCAGCAAGGGGGAGCCACTCCACCCATAACGGGGCAGCGTCGTCGCTAAATGTCCCGTAAATAGTGGCTGATTGAACGCCTTGGGGTGCTAAATCCTCCAAGATAGGAATGGCAACTTGTAGGGCTGTTTTTTTATGGGGTTCGTTCTGCTCTAGGGGATCGATGGGGTAGCAAAAAATATGGAGGGCATCTTTTTTTTGTGAGACTTTGACGGCAATGCCGTGGGCAACCATGCCTTGGTTTAATAGGTGGGCGATCGCCTGAGTATCACCCCAGCGTCCCCATTCCCGCAACATCATTTGAGGCGGCGTTAGATCAACCCATAGCAACCATTCCGGTTTTTGTTCACCACGAATTTGACAGCGGATCACACCATCCCGGAACCCTTCAATCTGTAGTTCCCGCAGCTCCTGAACCAACGGCTCCGTCAGTAGCGCATATTCGGGACTATAGTCACACTGACAAGTAATCCATAGGCGTTTGGTTTCAGCTTCAGACTTCGTTGCCGGATAGGTCTGAACATCCGCTTGAATGCCGACCCCCAAATGGCTAAAACAATCACTCAAATACCGGGCGATCGCCTCCGGTGCACCAGAGCGCGCCAAGCTTTGGTAGGTCACCAACAACTGCTCAGAATCATTCGGGACAATAATTTGCGGCTCTTCCAGCAGCTCTAGAACATTGATCGATTTGACCCAAAGACTATTTTCAGTGCCCTCTAAACGCCCATAAACAATGAGGCGATAGATCGGTTCATGCGGTTCCGGTGTCAATAAAACGACGGGAGTACCACCGCGGCGAATCGCAGCAACAATCGCCCTAACAATTTCTTCCTTTTCCGTCGGACAATTCGTTTCACAGAGCAAATGGAGCGTGTTTCCCCGCAATCGCACTCGCAGATGAACATGACTACCGAGGGGAATCGCCTGACGCACCGCTTCATGGAGCATCGGGGCAAGACGAGGGCGATTGGTTTTTCGGTGTGACACATTCACCATAAGCTTGGGGATTTCACAAATTAAAGTGAGTCGATAACAACAAAGATAAACGAAAGCGCAAAAAAATTGTCCTAAAAAGATTCCGCTTGTAGGATGGACATGGCTTATAGACTAGAGTGCAGATGAAAGTTCAATCGCCGATTCCATCTCAATTTGTTTTGAGTATACTCGCTCCTTCTTATCTCATTACCCATCAGTGGGGAGAAAGTTTGGCACAATCAATCGTGACCCTCGGCTGCTGGAGTGAAGAAATCTTGCGGGGCGATCGCCTACCTACGCTTCCATTTCCCGCAGCTCAAGATCCGGATAAAGACCAATCAAATCAAGACCCCGAATAGATGTAAACCATCGGTTTTTCCCAAGATACAAAGTGATGTCCTAGGCAAAGTATCCTGACATACTACCCCCGAAGAACCTTTCCCCTTACAATCGATTAGATTTGCCCGATTTCCGTTTAAACATACGATTATCCTAGCCATAGACTGCCAACACCATGAATCAAATCATGCAACCTCCCAGTGCCGAAGCCGATATTCTTTCCTCCTCCCAATCCCTACTGCGGTATCGCCTCGCAATGGTGGAAGATCTTTGGCAAGCAGTACTAGAAAAAGAGTGTGGTCCCAAACTAGTTAAGCGTCTCAAGCGTCTTCGGGAAAGTCGTTCTGAAGATGGGCGTATCGGTAATTTTCCGCCCCAAGAAATTTCAAGCTTAATTGAAAGTCTGAGCCTAGAAGATGCCATTAGCGCGGCGCGCGCCTTCGCCCTTTATTTTCAGCTTATTAATAGTGTTGAGCAACATTATGAACAACGGGAACAGCAACTTTCCCGTCGCACAGTGCATAGTACTGACCCTAGTAGTAATGGCAAATCGGAGGAATTAGAGGAAATTTCCCCCACAAAAGCCGGCACATTTAACTGGTTATTTCCTTACCTCAAGCGTCAAAATATGCCGCCTCAAAAAATCCAGAAACTGTTGGCTCAGCTGGACATTCGTCTTGTGTTTACCGCTCACCCCACCGAAATTGTGCGCCACACTATTCGGAATAAGCAAAGACGTATCGCGGGGATTTTGCGGAAGTTAGACCGTACTGGGGACGGGGAAACCAGTTTTGACCCGGCAGTGTCTTGGGAAGTGGACAATATTAAGCAGCAGTTAACGGAGGAAATTCGCCTTTGGTGGCGTACTGATGAGCTTCACCAATTTAAGCCTCAGGTATTGGATGAGGTGGATTATGCGCTGCATTATTTTGAGGAGGTGCTGTTTGATACGTTGCCGGAATTGTCGGTGCGGTTGCAGCAGGCGCTCAAATCTTCTTTCCCCCATACTGAGGTGCCGCTGAAAAATTTCTGTAATTTTGGGTCTTGGGTTGGTGGCGATCGTGATGGCAACCCTTCTGTTACGCCTGATGTCACTTGGCGGACAGCTTGCTACCAACGGAAACTGGTTTTAGAGCGTTATATCGAGTCCGTTGACCAGTTGGCCGATGTTTTAAGTTTGTCGCTGCATTGGAGTAATGTGCTGCCGGAGATTTTAGATTCCCTAGAGCAGGAGCAAACTATTTTCCCTGAGGTGTATGACACTTGGGCAATTCGTTATCGTCAAGAGCCTTATCGTCTTAAGTTGGCTTACATTAAGCAACGTTTGGAAAATACCTTGGAGCGCAATCGTCGTTTGGCGACTATGCCTGCTTGGCAAAATAAAGTGGAAGTCGCTGATGAGCGTGTTTATGCTGCGGGGAATGATTTTCTCGCGGATTTGCAGCTCTTGCGCAATAGCCTTGAGAAAACGGATATTCACTGTGCTGCCCTTGATAAGCTCATTTGCCAAGTCGAAATTTTTGGGTTTATTTTGACGCGCCTCGATTTTCGTCAGGAGTCTACTCGCCACTCCGATGCGATCGCCGAAATTGTGGATTATCTCGGAGTCATGGACAAGTCCTATAACGATCTGTCCGATGCAGAGAAGGTTGAATGGCTTGTGCAAGAGCTTAAAACCCGTCGCCCCTTGATTCCAAAGGAAATGGCTTTTTCGGAAAAGGCCGTCGAAACGATTCAAACGCTACAGGTTCTGAAACGGCTACAGCAGGAGTTTGGCCTAGGCATTTGCCAGACTTACATTATCAGCATGACTAATGAGGCTAGTGATGTCCTTGAGGTCTTGCTCCTCGCTCGGGAAGCGGGTTTATACGATCCTGTTGCGGGTACAACCACCATTAGGATTGCGCCACTGTTTGAAACGGTTGATGATCTAATTAACGCGCCGGGCATCATGCGCAGCTTGTTTGATATTCCGCTTTATCGTTCTTGTTTGGCGGGTGGCTACAATCCTCCTGAGAATGGTAACTACGACGAAGTGTTTGGCGATCGCCTCTCGCCAGATCTCCAAGAAATCATGCTCGGCTATTCCGACAGTAATAAAGACTCTGGTTTCCTCAGCAGCAACTGGGAAATTCACAAAGCCCAAAAAAATCTCCAAGAAGTGGCTAATCCCTACGGCATTGACCTGCGGATTTTCCACGGTCGTGGCGGTTCCGTTGGTCGGGGGGGTGGCCCTGCCTATGCCGCGATTTTGGCGCAACCCCCCAACACCATTAATGGCCGTATCAAGATTACGGAACAAGGGGAAGTTTTAGCCTCCAAGTATTCGCTCCCTGATTTGGCGCTCTATCACCTTGAAAGTGTTTCGACTGCCGTGATCCAATCCAGTTTGCTCGTCAGTGGCTTCGATAATATTGAGCCGTGGAATCGCATTATGGAGAAGCTGTCCCAACAGTCCCGCGCCGCTTATCGGTCTTTAGTTTATGAAGAGCCGGACTTTCTCGACTTCTTTATGTCGGTCACGCCGCTACCGGAAATTAGTCAGTTGCAAATTAGCTCCCGTCCTGCCCGCCGCAAATCTGGCAAAAAAGATCTCAGCAGTTTGCGAGCCATTCCTTGGGTCTTTAGCTGGACGCAAAGTCGTTTCCTGCTGCCGGCTTGGTATGGTGTTGGCACAGCTCTGCAGCAATTTTTTGAGCAAGACCCTGAGGAAAATCTCAAGCTGATGCGCTATTTCTACTCGAAGTGGCCCTTCTTCCGTATGGTGATCTCGAAGGTGGAAATGACCCTCTCAAAGGTGGATCTCGAAATGGCGAGCCATTATGTCCGGGAGCTCGCAGACCCGGCAGATTTGGAACGTTTCCAGCCGATTCTGAATAAGATCTCTGAAGAATTTAACCTCACACGTAAATTAATCCTCGAAATTACAGAAAATGAAGAGCTTCTTGATGGCGATCGCCCCCTCCAGCGTTCAGTGCAGTTGAGAAATGGCACGATTGTGCCCCTCGGATTTTTGCAAGTTTCTCTCCTCAAGCGTCTGCGTCAGTATACCCGCGAAACTCAAGCCAGCATTGTTCACTTCCGTTACAGCAAAGAAGAGTTGCTACGGGGTGCACTATTAACCATTAATGGAATCGCCGCTGGGATGCGTAATACGGGCTAGTTTTCTTCAGATATCAGACTTCAGGTATCAATAGTGATTCAATCATGGGTTAAATATTCCGTGACAAGACAAAAAAAGACCCCATCCATGTGGTGGGGTTTTGTCTACTTAGTAAATTGTGCGATGCAAAGTGTCTTTCGCTTTTATGGATTATTAGTTTGTCTGATTAATCCCTGATATCTGATATCTGAAGTCTGATATCTGCCTAAAAGACTTGCTCGATTTCGGCGATTTCAGGAATGACTTCACGCAGTTTACGTTCGATACCCATACGTAGTGTCATGGCAGAGCTAGGGCAAGAACCGCAAGCACCTTGGAGACGTAATTTGACGATGGGGCCATCGATTTCGACGAGTTCAACGTTACCGCCGTCAGCCATTAGGTAGGGGCGCAGTTCGTCGAGGGTTGTTTCAACGTTTTCGGTGGTTAGGGCTAATGACATAATTTTTTAGTTGATTGCTAGTGTGGTGACCTTATTATAAAGTTTCAAACTCCCTCTTTTGTCATAATCAACTCTTCGAAATTATTGCAGCGAGGGTATGGGGCGATATTTGCTCAAATTACGTCGTAATCCATTGAAAAACAACAGTTGCACGAGCGATATCAGGAATAGTAGGGTATTAAATTATGCCAAGTCCTAACGATCTAGATTTACTTAATGATACCTTCGGTGATCCGGTACAGGATACGGAGGTTGCTGCTGCTCCGCCTGATGCGACTGCCATGGTTGAGTCTCTTTCTGATGGGGACAAAATGCGGCGGATGATCGCGGCGCGGTATTTCTGCGACCACAAGGATGAACGGGCGATCGCCCCTTTGATCGACATTATTACGACGGATAGCTGCCCTCTAACGCGGGTTAGTGCGGCCTATGCTCTAGGACGCAATCCTTCTGAGGCGGCAGTTCCAACTTTAATTGAGCTTTTGGCCAATGATTGGAATGGCTATGTCCGTAAGGGTGTGGTTTGGGCGTTGGGAAATTGTGGCGATCGCCGGGCGGTTGAACCTCTAATTCATGCTTTGAAAACGGACATTTCGGCGGTGCGTCTGTGGGCGGCGAGTAGTTTGGCGCAGGTGGCGAAGCTAGAGTATGAAGACATTGTCCAGTCGATTCCGCCTCTGATTGCAGGGTTGCGGCGGGACAAGATGGCGGCGGTACGGAGTAATTGCGCTTGGTCTTTGGGTCAGCTTTGTCGGGAAATGCCTTCTAATGTGATCTATGCGACGGCGATCGATGCGTTGATCGAATCCCTCGTGGAAGATGAAGATATTGGTGTAAAAGATGATGCGCGGGCGGCTTTGCTTAGAGTCGGTGACCCCAACGGTTTACAAATGATCGAAGAGCTGGAATTTGAAGGGTTAATTTAGGCTTTTGAGAAATTGTCTAAAGGCGTAAACGGCTAACCCAGCACACAGCAGAGCACCGAAGGCGACAGAACCCATTGTCACGAACCAAATCACAGCGCAGAGATGGTTAAACTAAGGGTATTTCTACCCGAAAATCATCATTAAGCCCGTGGTCACAAACACCATGCCACAACTAAATAAAACCCACAGCGGTGCATGAATTGTCGAGGGATCTGCTTTCAGGATGCCCGTTGAAACGGCGATCGGGAAAAACCCCAGCACAATGCTAAAAATACCGAGAAAATTATTCTGGGAAGTGGGTGGTGAAGACATAGGCAGAAAATCCTGTAGACTCTAAAACTGGCTCCTATAATTGGTAGCAATAGGATTTAGAGATTGCAGTCGAAAGTCATGAGTAATAGTAGTGTTACTGAGCAAATCATAACCAAGTTACATCGCCTCGAAACTTCATCTGAGGAGTCCTTGGTTACAGTTTTAGATTTTGTCAGTTTCCTTGAGGCAAGATTAGATAGACAGCCAACTCAAACGGATAGTAATTCAGGGAACTCTATCACTACAGCAGATTTTCTCTTGGGTTTATCTCAGTCTTTTGCAGAAGGTCTCACAGAAAAAGAGTTAGCGAATTTGCCTAAAAATGGCGCAGAAAACCACGATAAATACGTTCAAGTTAATTCATCTTGTTTTGAGTTGACTTCACATCTAATCGGAATCGGAGACGATTTACCAGAAGATCTTTCAACGAATCCTGATCATATGGCAGGTTATGGCTTGTGATTACAGAGTAGGTTGTTCAAATAAGGGTACTTTGAGAGATTGAGCGAGACAAAATAAATGAGCAAAACGCCACAGTGGGTGCTAGACAAAATAGAAGAGGTTAAAGTCAAAGGTTCGACGGAACTAGATTTAAGCGCTCCACGTAATAATCGAGGAAATCTAGATGCTATTCCAATAGAAATCTACGAATTAACTTTTCTAAAAGCTCTCCGAATAAACTATCAAAAAATAAGAGAAATCCCTCAAGAAATTTCACATCTACAGCACCTATCAGAAATCTCTATACGCCATAACAAAATAAATGAGATTCCTGAATCTATATCCCAGTTGAAAAACTTGGTGAAAATCGACCTTCGCAAGAACAAAATACAGGTGATTCCAGAAGTCTTTTTCTACTCAAAAAAACTCACCAGCTTTTCCGTTAATGGAAATAAAATAACGACAATACCAAATGAAATATCTCATGCTCAATCTTTAACACACATCGATTTTGGACGTAATTTAATAACTTATATTCCGGATGAAGTTGCAGAACTTAAATATCTTGAAATTTTGCACTTAGGTAGTAATAACCTTAGAGTCATTCCCGATATTATTTCTTGCCTTAGCAACTTAAAAAAGTTAAATCTCAATCGAAATCAAATCAAAAAAATACCACATTCTCTATTCCAGATTAGTTCACTCCAAGAACTTTTCCTCAATAACAATCAGATAAGTATAATACCTGAAGATATAGCTAAATTAAGTCACTTATATAAACTAGATATTGCTAATAATAGCCTACTTGAATTTCCAAAAAGCATCTTAAATTTAGAACATCTTAGTCAACTCTATATCGATAGAAATAGAATACCTGAAATCCCAGAAAGTATTACCTACTTGAAAAACTTAGAAAACCTAAATCTTTGCAAAAATCAAATACAAGAAGTGCCAGAGGCGATCGCCCAACTTCCAAAGCTAGAAAAGTTTGATGTTCGTCGCAATCCAATTGAAGTTCCGCCGCCAGAAATTGTTTTTGAGCAGGGTTTAGAGGGCATTCGGAACTATTACAAACAAATCCGAGAAGAAGGCATTGCCAAACTCTACGAAGCGAAGCTTTTAATTGTGGGTGAAGCAGGCGCAGGCAAGACAACCTTGGCTAATAAAATTCTCGATCAACATTACGAACTTCAACCCGAAGACACCACCCACGGCATCGATATCCACGAATACATTTTTTCGTATCGAGACAATGATTTTCGGGTGAATATTTGGGATTTTGGTGGACAAGAAATTTACCATGCGACCCACCGCTTTTTCCTAACAGAAAGATCCCTTTATATTCTCGTTGCCAACGAACGCAAAGAAGATACCGACTTTGACTATTGGCTTAATATTATCCAGCTCCTTGGTAAGAAAAGTCCTGCCATTATTCTGCTCAATGAAAAATTTGGACGCAAACGCAAAATTAATGAAAATGCCCTGCGGGGACAGTTCCGAAATATCAAAGAAATAATTTCCCTAGATTTATCAAAGAGCGAAGAAATCCCCAAACTCGTCAATAAAATTCAAGCCTATCTCCAGACTCTAGACCACATCGGCGACCCACTGCCAAAAACTTGGACAAATCTGCGAACTTTCCTCGAAACTGATGGACACAATTACATCACCATAGAAAGCTATCTCGAACTATGTGATGACTTTGGTTTTAAAGAAAATACCGATAAACTTTCCCTGAGCCAATATCTCCATGACCTTGGCATTATTCTGCATTTTCAGGATGACCCACTGCTCAATAAAACCGTGATTCTCAGTCCCGAATGGGCGACCGATGCTGTTTATCAAATCCTCGACCACCCCGAAATTATTGAGAACTATGGCACATTTAGTCGCAAAGATCTGAGCCTGATTGCGATTAATACTGCCTTTGAAAATATGCAGGATGAAGTCTTGCAATTGATGCTAAAGTTCCAGCTTTGTTACCGCATTACAGAAACTGCAAATAACTATATTTCGCCTCAACTTCTTGACCCCCAACAACCGAACTATGGCTGGAAACATAAAAATAATCTTGTTGCTGAATACGACTATGAGTTTATGCCAAAGGGAATTATTAGCCGTTTTATTGTGGTGATGAACCGACTAATAAAAAATCAAGGTTTAGTGTGGCGTAGCGGTGTCATTCTCACGAAAGATAATACTGATGCGGAGGTGATCGAAAACCTGCCTCAACGTAGAATCACCATTCGAGTGCGCGGCGACCATCGGCGTAATTTATTAACGATCATTTTCCATGAACTAGACAAAATCCATGATTCTTTCCATGGTCTGAAAGTTGATAAACTGATTCCCTGCAACTGTCCCCAGTGTAAACCCAAATCTAATCCCTATCTTTTTCCGCTAAAGGATATCCAGAGGGCGATCGCCGCCAATCGCAAAACCATTGAATGTCGCTATAGCTTTGCAGGAGTTGACGTTAAGGGACTAATCGAAGGGATTTATGACCCAATGAGCAATCTGCCTTCTCCGGCGAGAGACGCAGAATTCCTTAGAGACATTACGATTAGAGATAGCACCGTCACTATTACCCCAAATCCCGTGACTGATTCTGAAAATTCTCAGCCCAAGCCCGACCCAAAACTTCCCAGCACTTTCGTTAATGCTTCAATCTTTGCCTTTTTGCTGCTGATTTCTCTCGGTGTTGTCCTCACCCTTGCGAAAACCTTGACCATCGTTCAGTTGGCGATCGCCTTGATTGGTTTAATTTTGGTTTATGTGACTACGGGTGTATTTACCTTGCGCTCATCCGAACAACTAAGGGATACCTCCACCGTTGTATTGATTCAGGCAGTGCTTAAACAATTACCGCTACTTGGTAATGTCATCAATAGTCTGCTAAAAAATAACTCTTGAGAAATTAGTACTTTTTGTGACCGATGAAGGCGTTTTTTGGTGAGTAACACAACGTCAGTTATGGATAAGAATGTAGCCAAAATTCTTTAGAGAAAAGGAGACACG
>NZ_MRBY01000077.1 GCF_001904615.1 [Limnothrix rosea] IAM M-220 | reverse complement strand
GCTCTCTTATTCGCCGCGTCGTATTGCCGAGCACCCTTAAGCAAAACTCAGGTTAGTTATCTATTAGATCATCAAAAATGATGTGGTTGACCTCTCGAATTAGGTTGGGTAAATAGATGCTCACTAACTCAGTGGATTTCTGAAATTTAGGAATGCTCCAAGCCCATGTAAAACTTTTTAAAAGCGATCATCGAATCACTAAGTGTCAGTTTAATTATCAAATCAATTCTCGATCAGAGTATTCTTATAGTAGGTTTACAGCTAGTAAATAAAAAAGGTGAGCCATTGTTGACTCACCTTTTTTATAAAATCTGAATCTGTGATTTTACTTTGCAGCGACAGGCATACCGAGTAGATCTTCAATCTTCGGCATATCTTCAAGGGCAATCACACGACCCTCATCCTCAAACCCGACCATTTGATCAAAGTTGAGGTAACGGTAAAGCTCACCCTCAAACGGCGCAACCTTTTCAGCGACGATCGCCTGATATTCTGCCACCGTTGGAATCTTACCGAGGAGCGCACAAACCGCCGCTAACTCAGCAGAACCAAGGTACACTCGCGCCCCCTTACCCATGCGGTTATTGAAGTTGCGCGTCGAAGTCGAGAACACTGTTGCGCCATCTTCCACACGGGCTTGATTACCCATACAGAGAGAACAACCGGGCATTTCTGTGCGAGCGCCAGCCGCCGCGAAGGTTGCATAAACGCCTTCTTCTTTGAGTTGCTGTTCATCCATGCGGGTGGGAGGACAAACCCAGAGACGACCCTGCACTGTGCCGGCTCCCTCAAGGATTTTCGCTGCTGCGCGGTAGTGACCGATGTTGGTCATGCAGGAGCCAATAAAGACTTCATCAATTTTGTCCCCAGCACATTCAGACATCAGTTTGACATTGTCAGGATCGTTCGGCGCGGCAACGATAGGTTCTTTGATTTCGCTGAGATTCACTTCGATTACATCCGCATACTCTGCGTCAGGGTCAGCAGACATTAACGAAGGATTGGCGAGCCATTCTTCCATCTTGGCGATGCGGCGTAGCAGTGTCCGCGCATCAGAATAACCACGGGCAATCATGTTCTTCATGAGAACGACATTGGAACGCAGATATTCCGCAACGGTCTCTTCGCTGAGTTTAATTGTCGAACCAGAACAAGAACGTTCAGCCGTCGCATCGGTTAGCTCAAAAGCTTGCTCAACCTTCAGATCGGGGAGACCTTCCATCTCCATAATGCGGCCATTAAAGACGTTGATCTTGTCGCCTTTGCCAGCAGTGAGTTTGCCTTCTTGCATCGCCACCCAAGGAATCGCGTTAACGATATCGTGCAGGGTGACACCGGGTTGCAGTTCGCCAGTAAAACGAACGAGAACAGATTCAGGCATATCGAGGGGCATCACACCGAGGGCCGCCGCAAATGCTACCAAGCCAGAGCCTGCGAGGAAGGAAATACCGAGGGGAAAACGGGTATGGGAATCACCGCCAGTACCAACGGTATCGGGCATCAACATCCGGTTTAGCCAAGAGTGAATAATGCCATCGCCGGGTTTCAGCGCAACGCCACCACGGAATTAGTTGTTATTGGCTAGATCCGCTATATTTGGAATATCTCAACGCATGAAGAGGTCAAATGGATTGTCAAGTACAGAGTTCCGTCCACCCAGTTCTTTTGAAATTCCTTTAGCAAAAGCTCAATATCTATTCAGCCGTACCAATGGCACAGGTGGAGATAAACAGAAATTCTGGCGAAAAATTATGGGCTTTCAATCGCCGGAAGAAATTACAGAGGCAATTTTGAAAGCTGTCTTCCTTAATTCGCTAGAGTTTCAAAATCAAAATAAGTTTGGTCGATTGTATCGAGCTTACTTGGATATTTCTGGTAATTCTGCTCTAACGCGAAGAGTTAAAACTATTTGGATTGTTTTATTCGATGATGATGTTGCTAGATTAGTTACGGCATACCCCGCTAGATTAGGAGGCTTATCACAGTGAAGTTTCAATTATTTGATAATGTCAAATTAACTGAAGATATTACGCTGAATAATGGCGAGATTATCTCTAAAGAAACACGGGGAACAATTGTTGAAGTTTTCAACAATGGAGAAGCTTATTTAGTTGAGTTTTTTGGTAACTGGGTCAAATATGACTCTGATGGCTATTTCATTCCGGCAGACAAAAACGGTCAAGATTCTTTTACGGAAACATTGGGGTTAGAAACCATCCATGAAAATCAAATTGTCTTAACAGCTTCAGCTAGAGATCTCATGGGAGCGAAAGAGCATTTGACTTGTATATTGGAGACACTACCAGACGATTTAGTGTTGCAGGTAAGAGATTTTGCTGAGTTTTTACAACAAAAGAAAGCAACGACTCTTGAGAAGCATTCTGTTTAAACGGCGATCGCCCCAATTCTCATTTACTGTAGTAAGTCTTCAGACCGAAAATAACGCTGTAATTCTTGAGGGGTTAAAACTTCCTTAGCAATTCTGACTGGTAGATGAGCCGCATCAGGATGGGAGCAATTTGGATGATTTAAACCAACACTAAGTAATGGTTCTCCTTCAATTGAATTTTCTTTATCTAAAGCAAGATAAACAAATTCAGGATAAGAACGTAATAGCCTCACCTGTAAGCAAGATTTAAGGTCTCGATAATTCAATGTACAGGCGTGATCTTTGCCAAATTCATCTAGCTCTTGATACAACTTCCAGAGTCGATTAACACAATGAATATTCTCAACTAAGTCTTCAAAAGGTTCTAATAAAGTAGATTGATTCTTCATTTTTCATCCACCAACGTTATCATATCGACCCCAAATAAGTTAGAGGTTTGGATATTTAAGGCGTGCTTGTCTTTCCAGATCGTCAATTGTTCTAATCCAATTACTCAATTTCTTCTTTCGTTGCTGAATTTTTTTAGGAGCAGGAACTGGCAGCCCCGTGTGCCTAGAATAGAGTGCATAGTCATCTGGTAAACCATGAAATAATAAGATCTTCTCATTTGGGAAAATTTGATATTGGGTACGCAGTAATTTTTCGCAGTAATATTGCCAGAGGAATTTATGATCGTGTCGCTTGCCACCTAGAGCACGAATTTTCTGAATAGATAAGGATGGTTCATTAAATAAGAAATTTTTATATTGTTTATCAAAAATGCGTAAATCACTACCTTCACCCCTAAAGATTTCAGCGATTAACATTCCATTTTTTAATTCAAAAATACAGACTTCCGATTCTTCATTACTGTCCTCCTCCAAAATAGACACCTTACTTGTAATTGAATTAGTAAACAGAATAGACGACTGATAGGGTAAAAGGACGCGGATATCAATAAAACTGTCTGTATAGTTTTTCCAAAACTCTTTCCTTGCTTCTAGTTGATTTTTTTCATACCACTCTAGACGAATCTTAGTAGTCACAGATTTTATAATGCTATCAAAAACTTGGTAGCTAATTACCCCTACTAATTGATTGAGTTTGGCGATCGCCGCACTACTGAGTAGAGATCCTTTTGAGGTTTTGTGATATTCCTGAATAAACCACTGGAGTAATCTCGGTTTGTCATCGAAAAACTCTACCTGCCATTGGATTAAGCACAAATCAACAACTTGAGCCTGTTCATCATCACCGACAACATTATTGATATCTTTTAGAACTTTAATAAAAAATTGAGTGCTACCAGAGATTTCTTTGTCGATTTTCGTAAAAAGATTTGGCAGTTGATAAAAATATTTCTTCAGACAATCAAGTCTTGGGAAAATAGGATCTGTTTTCGCCCAAAATTGTGAAGGTAAGAGTTGATGTTGATAGGTTAGCTTTAATAACTTAAGTTCTGCATCTTCTGTCGAAGAATCATAAATGATACGCAAAATTTTAAAGATGAGTTTCGACTCATTCAAGCAACGATCAGAGGACAATTTATGCCAACTCTCTAAAAGAGGTTTTGCTAACTTTTGACCTTGTTGAGAGAGTAATCGATGGGATAACTCCTTTAATAACCAGTAATCATCATTGCCAGAGGCTTGATTATATAAATTAAAAGCGATCGCCCAAACATCAATGGCTAACTCCTGAATTTCTATTTCACTGAGATGCTCCTCCGATTTTCTTTGGAGTTGCCAATCCTTATCATGAGCTATTAGCCATAGCCATTCAATGCGATTAATTTGTTGAGTTTGATCTTGCTGGATTTTATCTCGAATTTCTTTGATGGCAAGCTTAGGCGCAGAACGTTCACAAGCATTGGCGATCGCCCACAGCTTATGAGGATAAAAATCAGTAGTATTCATAATTTTTGATTTTTTTATTGCTGAACTTCTCGTAACTCAATTGGTGAATTTTGGAATATTCCTTCATAGTTGTCACCTTTGAGTTCTATACGCAGAGTTACTTTGCGATCGCCAGCAAAATCAGCTTGTTTTGTTGCGTCATTTTCACCTCGTCCAGCTACCATGATTTTTTGCTCTAGCTTCTGTTTTTGTTCTTTGTTAGCAAAGGGCATTTTATAGAGAGTATAGTTAGCAACCTCCCATGATCGCAGCAAACTCAATCTCATATTTTCATCCGCATCGCCATAGGCACTTGTATGACCTTCAATCACAACCCGATTGACTTGGCTAGCAATCATTTCATTTTCAAAAAGTATTTGGCTGTAAATAGGCATTAATTTTTGGAGATTTTGCTTGCCCGCAGGTTTTAGAGCAGAACTATTACGGTCAAATAGAATACTATCTCTTAGACTTACATCGCCCGTTTCTGGATCAACATCCGCTTCTATACCATTAGCTTTAAGTTCACCTTCTAGTTGACCAACAATAATCCTTGTAATATCCTGTTGCTGATTTGTGAGATCCTCCTGTTGTTTTGCCAGTTTAATTAGTACAGTAACCAATAGCAGGACAAATAACATTAGCAATGCAGACATTAAATCACTAATGGAGAGAAAAACAGAAGATTCATCTTCATGGCTATCAACTTCTGAATCTAGCTCCGTATTTACATAACTCTTTTGATTAAAAAACATAATAATTTCTTGCTTAATTCAAAATTTTGGCGTAATCAAGATGAATAACTAAGAAAAATTAATTGTTCCCATTAGCTGTATTTTCTGCGTTTAGTAAAAGCTCAGCAGCACCAAGTAGATCACCACAGATTGCACTCAATGCACTATCTGCCGAGTCAAAGAACTTTTTCTGCCATTGTTCAGAAGCTTCAATATGTTTTTGATAACGCTCACTTTGTTCTTTGGCTGCCTTGCCGACATAATCTGATAACTCATTGAGTTGCAGGATTCGTTGGTCAAAATTAGAGTTGAGCTGGGCTGAGAATTTGTGAATAGTAACCACCTTTTCATGGGTATCTTCATAGGATTTGCCAATGCTTTCTACACCTTCTTTCACAATTTTCATCGTCGATTCTAGGTCATTTACAAGAGCTTCACGTTGTTTGATTTCGGCTTCAAATGCTGACTTCAAGCTCTCGACAACTTCTTTGAGGGCATCTCGCTGTTTACCTAATGTTCCTTCTAAAAGTTGGTTCTGGGAATCTAGGAAAGCAACAAGTTCTTCTTGGTAAGCGACTCTAAAACTTTCTAGCTCTTTTTGGGCTGTAATGCGCATTTTGTCGAGGGATTCATCGATATTGGCAAGACTCGCTTGTAAATTTTTGCCAGCATTATCCATCAACTTAATGGCTCTTCTTGTTGTGTTTTTCAACAATCTATCTGATTCCTCAGAACTTTTTTTGAACTCTTCCTGTTGAATTTTTAAGCAGTCAATACTTTCCTTAAGGGCATAGTCAATAGTTTTAGTAGTTTCTGTCCGAAACTCTTCTAGTGTTCCCTTTAGGCTATCTGCAAAAGTCTTGAGTTCCACCAAGGTGCCCTGTTGAAAATCTCGAATCGTTTCAACAGATTTCCCTAAATTAATAGTAATTTCTCCCAGTTCTTTGTTCAGTAACATAATTGCAGTAGAGGCTTGCTCAGTCAATTCAGCGCTACGCCTTAATTCTTCCGTGACAGGCTCAATTAATTCTCTACGCATATTTTGTATTAAATTATCCAGCGTTTCTTTTTGGGATTGGTTGATTAATAAAAGTGATTTATTATTTTCTTCAATCTTGCTGAACACAGGAGTAAGCTCTGCATTAATACTTTGCCCAACGGCTTGTCCAATTGCTTGAGGGTTTAGTCGCCTTGCGATTTGTTCTAAGGCTTGAGTTGTTTGAGCAGAGCCATTCTTTTCTAATTGGTCAACAAGTCGATCAAACTTATCTAAAATTAAATTCTCATTTTGCTCTTGGATAATTAATCGATCAAGAATCGGTAATATTTTTCTTTTATTGGATTTCTGAATAAACCGCCTTGAAAATTCGGCGATCGCCAAGGTAATAGTCAAAATGCTACTACAGCCTAAACCGAATAGTGAAGTAGAAAAGGCTGTCCCCATCCCAGAAACAATATCCTGAACCTGTGAGAGCAAATCATCTGAAGTGATATTGCTGAAATCAATGCCTTGCAATGATTTCTGAATCCCGTAGAATGTGCCAAGTACACCTATCGCTGTGCAGACTGTCGTAGCAAAACGCAACTGACTAGGAGAGACTTTAAGCAAACTCTGAAGGTTTTGTTTTAGTCTGTATTGCTGAGTGCCTTGTTTTTCTAAATAGTCACCTGCTAATTCTCTTTGTTTAGAATTTAAGCGCGGATTGTTAGGGTTTTGATTAATGATCTTCAAAACTCTGACTTCTTGATTTAGCGATTGCCAATACTGAATAGTTATCCAAATTTCCAATGACAGCGCGACAAGAAAAGTAAAGAGAATACTTAAGTGAAATAGACTTTCATTCTGCCAAACAATCTGCCAAAAACCATCCAACATATTTATGCTTTCCAAAATACTTTTCTTGATTGTAGAAGAAACAAGAAAATACACACTGAACTTAGTGAAAATCAACGACAAGATATGACTTTTGTGATTTTTTATTGAAGGAAAAATCATGAATAGTTAATGATTTGAGCTATCCATCCCTTAAAATTCAGTTTGATTGTTGCATTAGTTCTTAATTGTAGTAAGTTCATAATTAGTGAATAAAAAAGGTGAGCCATGTTTGACCCACCTCAATTATAAAATTAGAACTGTAGGCTTTTACTTCGCACCAACAGGCATACCGAGAAGATCTTCAATCTTGGGCATTTCCTCTAGAGGAATGACACGGCCTTCGTCTTCAAAGCCATCAATCTCATTGAAGTTGAGGTAGCGGTAAAGCTCACCCTTGAAAGGATCAATCTTCTCAGAAACGATCGCCTGATATTCTTCCATAGTGGGAATCTTGCCGAGGAGCGCACAAACCGCCGCCAACTCAGCAGAACCAAGATAAACCTGAGCGCCTTTACCCATGCGGTTATTGAAGTTACGGGTAGATGTGGAGAAAACAGTTGCGCCATCTTCCACACGGGCTTGATTACCCATACAGAGAGAACAACCGGGCATTTCTGTGCGAGCGCCAGCCGCCGCGAAGGTTGCATAAACGCCTTCTTCTTTGAGTTGCTGTTCATCCATGCGGGTGGGAGGACAAACCCAGAGACGACCCTGCACTGTGCCGGCTCCCTCAAGGATTTTCGCTGCTGCGCGGTAGTGACCGATGTTGGTCATGCAGGAGCCAATAAAGACTTCATCAATTTTGTCCCCAGCACATTCAGACATCAGTTTGACATTGTCAGGATCGTTCGGCGCGGCAACGATAGGTTCTTTGATTTCGCTGAGATTCACTTCGATTACATCCGCATACTCTGCGTCAGGGTCAGCAGACATTAACGAAGGATTGGCGAGCCATTCTTCCATCTTGGCGATGCGGCGTAGCAGTGTCCGCGCATCAGAATAACCACGGGCAATCATGTTCTTCATGAGAACCACGTTAGAACGCAGATATTCCGCAACGGTCTCTTCGCTGAGTTTAATTGTCGAACCAGAACAAGAACGTTCAGCCGTCGCATCGGTTAGCTCAAAAGCTTGCTCAACCTTCAGATCGGGGAGACCTTCCATCTCCATAATCCGGCCATTAAAGACGTTGATCTTGTCGCCTTTGCCAGCAGTGAGTTTGCCTTCTTGCATCGCCACCCAAGGAATCGCATTTACAATATCGCGGAGGGTTACGCCAGGTTGAAGTTCGCCAGTGAATTTTACAAGGACAGACTCAGGCATATCGAGGGGCATCACACCAAGGGCCGCCGCAAATGCTACCAAGCCAGAGCCTGCGGGGAAGGAAATACCGAGGGGAAAACGGGTATGGGAATCACCGCCAGTACCAACGGTATCGGGCATCAACATCCGGTTTAGCCAAGAGTGAATAATGCCATCGCCGGGTCTGAGGGAAACACCGCCACGGGTGGAGAAAAAGTCGGGTAGGTTTTTGTGGGTATTGATGTCAACGGGCTTGGGATAGGCGGCTGTGTGACAGAAAGTTTGGAGGGTAAGATCGGCGTTAAAACCAAGACAGGCCAATTCTTTTAGCTCGTCGCGGGTCATGGGGCCAGTGGTATCTTGGGAGCCCACTGTGGTCATAATTGGTTCGCAAGATGTACCGGGACGCACACCTTCTAAACCGCAAGCTTTTCCAACCATTTTCTGGGCAAGGGTAAAGCCTTTGTGGGTATCTTCCGGCATGGAAGGACGTACGAATAAGGTTGTGGGTTCGAGTCCGAGGGCTTCGCGGGTTTTGTCGGTGAGGGCACGACCAATTAGGAGGGGAATTCGGCCGCCTGCGCGCACTTCGTCAAGGATTGTTTCCGGTTTTAGGTCGAAGGTTGAAACGGTTTCGCCTGCTTCGTTGGTGATTTTGCCTGCGTAGGGATGAATTGTGACGACATCGCCAGTCTCCATGCCGTTAACATCACATTCGATGGGTAATGCACCGGAATCTTCGGCCGTGTTGAAGAATATAGGCGCGATTTTACCGCCGAAAATATAGCCGCCCGCTTTTTTGTTCGGTACGAAAGGAATTTCTTCGCCGAGTTGCCAAAGCACAGAGTTGATCGCAGATTTGCGGGAAGAGCCTGTACCAACTACATCGCCAACATAGGCGACGGGATGACCTTTTTTCTTGAGTTCGGCGATGGTTTCGAGACCTTCGGGCATTTTTGATTCCAGCATCGCTAAGGAGTGCAGCGGAATGTCGGGGCGGGTTGTGGCGTGGGGTGCGGGGGAAAGGTCGTCGGTATTGGTTTCGCCGGGCACTTTAAAGATGGTGACGGTGATGGTTTCGGGGACTTTGGGTTTACCGATAAACCAAGCGGCTTCTGCCCATGCGTCAATGACTTGTTTGGCGTAGGGATTGGTATCGGATAGTTCAAGAACGTCGTTAAAGGCATCGAAAACTAACAGCGTTTTGCTGAGGGCGATCGCCGCCGCGTTGGCAATATTTGTGTTACTGGACTTGAGCAGTTCTACGAGGGACTGAACGTTATAGCCGCCGATCATTGTGCCGAGGAGATCGACTGCACCTTGGGGACTAATGAGGGGACAGGTAATTTCTTTTTTGGCAATGCCAGTTAAAAATCCAGCTTTGACGTAAGCTGCTTCGTCTACGCCGGGGGGCACGCGATCGCGCAGTAAACTGAGTAATTCTTCTTTATCTGCTTCGGGAGGATTTTTGAGAAGTTCGCAAAGCTCAGAGACCTGTTCTGCGGTGAGGGGCAACGGCGGAATGCCCAGAGCAGCACGTTCTTCGGCGTGTTTACGGTAGGCTTCTAGCATAGAGGCAACATTATTTAAGTTTTTGTCATTCTATTGTACTGGGTACGATAAGTATGTTAATCCGGGAATCTTGATGGTTTGCGGTTGCCAGTGTTTTGTCGAGAAAAATGAAGGGCGATCGCCAAAAAAAGCAGCGACTTAAATGGATCGCTGCGATTGTAATTAGTTAAAGTGTCTTATTTTTTAGCCGTGTGCTGTTGGCCAATTTTTCTAAACAATACACAAAATTCTTCATAGGTAATCATGTTGTTGCCAATGATATCGGCGCGGTTAAACATCATCTCAATCTGATCATCGGTAAAGTTAGGGATGATATTTTTGATAAATACTTTGAGTTCTTTGATGTTAATACCGCCGGAATTGTCCGTGTCAATCTCGGAGAAAAGTTGCCGTAAGACGGAATGATCTGATGCGGCATCGTCGTGGGCTAGTGTCTCTAACACATCAATATTTAGGGCGATCGCCTGCCAGAGTTCGTCGGGTTCGGTGCGGCGGAGGGCAATCATCTCATCATCGTCAGAGATGCCATATTCCTGTCGAAGATAAGCAACCATTTTTTGATCGCTCTTTGACAAATAAGCCATTAACTTTTTCAGATCTTCCGGCGAGCCATTTTTCTGGAATACCTGCGCCAATTCCTGAATGTGGGATTCTTCGGGGTGATCTTTCCAAGACTCTAAAACCGTTTCGAGGAAGGTCTCCCGGAAACTTTCTAAACGTAATGAATCTTCTCGACTGTGGGGGCGATCGCCACGGAAGAGTTCCGGATTTTCTGCCATCAACTCATCAAGAATTTGTTCATGCTCTTTGTCGGCAATCTCCAATTCTTGGCGCATGAGTTGCAGCCCTTCAAACACTTGATCCACTGCCACATAGCCCTCTTCAATGGACTCCCGCATAATGCCTTTATAAGTTTGCAGGCGTTTTTCCTTGGAGAATCCGGGCAGCACTTTTGCCAACACATAAATCTCGTCGGCATTTAAGTCATCAATAGATTGACCCTCCAGAAATTGCGCGGTATCTAAATTAAGTTTGCGTAGCTGTTTACGGAGGCGACCCGCCAAACTTTCCCGGTTGTAGCGATTGTTGCTCCGTTGCCAAGTGCGATAAAGCCATAGGGTGCTGCACAAGGCGATTAGGGCTGGAAATAAATAGGGAATTGGTGCGGGCAATAATGCAATAAAGTTGCGGCTGGCAAAGAGAAAGAAAAAATTAAATACAAAAAATGTGCTGACAGAAAAAACGCGATGGCGTACTTCTTCGGCACTGAGGGGACGGTGTTTTTTGCGTTGATAAACTTTGTAGCGCGATTCGATTTGGCGACCAAGGCCATATCCAGCAACGCCAAAGATTGCGAGGACGATGGGCGCTGCAATGATCTTCGGGATGGCGATCGCCTGATTAAACAAATATAAACCGGGTTTTAAGAGGGTATTTAATTGGGTTTCATCGTGGGCCCACATGCCAGAAAGGTAATAATCCCAATTGCCGGAATACAAAAAATAAAAGAGAAAATAGCCGACCACCACACCCACATAACCGTAATAAAGCCATTGCTGCTGGGGATCGGTCAGGGCTTGCCAATAGGAACGTTCGGCATCGATATCAATACAAGGACTGGTGCAAGCGACACAGGCGGTCATTTCTTTGCCTTCGGGACTCACTGTGCGACACATGGACTGGCTAATGGGTTGGCGATCGCCCTCGTGGGCAGTACTAGCGAGCAAACCTCTGGGTTCCGCGTAGATTTGCTGGACAGGAGCCATGGGACAAAAATATTGACACCAAGATTTTCCGCCGTAGAGGAAACCAACGACTAAAGATGCGGCGATCGTAAAAAGCAAAAATGAACCCAAAGCCAAACGGTTTGAATTGACGAACAAAATCCGAAAATTTAGACCAACATAAAACAGCCCCAATTGCAGTAGCAGATGATTTTTTGCGAGCCAAGAATCTTTTTTGACCTTCACCAGCTCGTAGCGAACCTTGCCTGTTTTCTTATTAACCCGCTTATTTTTACGTTCCCAACCCATCGCGCGGGGAATCTGGGAAATAAACGAGAGGGGACAAATGCGTCGCCAAAATTCGTGACCAAATACCAACAAAATAAAAATGGCACTGGGCACAATAATCCCCCAGAAAATTGGTGCTCCCAGCGGATAAGGCTGATCCGGCAAACATTCGCCCTGCACCAAAATACATTGCTCAGGATTAATGCGAATCGGACTCCACGGATGATCCGGCGTGGTGAGCTGGCTAGAAACGGGATCAAAAAACAGAGAAACAATCAACAGGAGCCAACCGAGGGTTAGTCCCCAGCGCACCCAATGCATCTGACGTTCTGGAACCTTGGCAAGCATGATTTCTGGGAAATGGGTCTCTCTCAAAATACAACGGTAGCTCCCGTATTACCTCAAGATTTTTGATAAGCCCTACTGTCAAACTACGAATTGATCGAAGGGAAAGGCGATCGCCTTCTCATTTGACGACGTTGATAAACTGGTGAAATATCGAGAGTTCATGGATGGTCTGATTATCTCGATTTTTGACGTAGAGCGATGAATTTTAGGAGTTAAATCTAATGGTTAAAACGCCAGTCCAACCAACTCAATCCATTTCTCTAGAACAATTCTTGGCACAGCCAGAAACGAAACCAGCCAGCGAATATATCAACGGAAAAATTTACCAAAAGCCGATGCCTCAAGCCAAGCATAGTATGATTCAGGGAGAGTTGGTGACGACAATTAATGCTGTTGCTAAATCGCAAAAAGTGGCGATCGCCTTTCCAGAATTAAGATGTCGCATTGGCGATCGGGCGATTGTTCCAGATGTGGTGGTTTTAGAGTACGAAAATATTCCCCGTGATGCGGAGGGCAATCTTGAAAATGTCGTTAATCAAGCACCCGATTGGACGATTGAGATTTTGTCTCCAGATCAAAGCGTGACGAGGGTCATTGATAATATTTTGTACTGTTTAAACCATGGTTGCCGTTTAGGCTGGTTGATTGACCCAGAAGCGAAAACTATCTTAATTTTCCAATCTCAAGCACAACCAATTTTTGTCGAAACAGGGACTGAGGACAAGCAACTGGTGACACCTGATTTTTTGCCTAATTTACAATTAACTGCCAACCAAATTTTCGACTGGTTACAAAAGACCTCTTGCATGAATCAAGACAGCAAGGAAAGTCCGTAGTTGATAATTCCCGCAAGGAGATTAATTCTTAAGCCAA
>NZ_MRBY01000075.1 GCF_001904615.1 [Limnothrix rosea] IAM M-220 | reverse complement strand
CGATCTCTCGCTCTCCCCTTCACCGCGTCGTACTTCCGAGCATGCTTAAGCAAAACTCATGTTAATTGGCTGTGAGTAATATCTATGAGGGCGATACGCAAACGGCTCCGGCGGCTTGATCTTCAAAATGAGTATGGATGTTTCGAGCCAGAACGAGAAGGTTCTTCTCATATGAGGGGCTGTGAGTTGTCAGTAGGTTAACCTGAGTTCGGTTTAAGCATGGTCTGGAATGACGACGCGGCGACAGGGAGATCGAGGGATGGGGCGATTTTTTATTCAAACAATTCTAATGCGGGTGTCCGTTGATGTCCCGTATCTTCCCCTCTCCGTGTCTCCCTATCCCAATGTCCCCGTGTTTTCAAGGCATTCGGATAACTCCTTAACCCGAACTGACGTTAGGTTATGCAATCTATCGAAACTCCTTCCTCCTGCGGATATCTTCCCCAAGGGGGGAAATAAAGCATTCTAGAATTTATTCAAAACGACTACGGATCTAAAAACTAAAAACTAAAAACTAAAAACTAGTTTTGAGAAAGTGGGCAATTTTGTCGGCGCTTTCGGGAATGCCTAAGGCTCCAGTTTGCTCTGACATGTTTTTGCGTTTTTCCGGTGATCGCATCACCTCTAAAACCATTTGGGTGAGTGCTTCGGGGGTCACTTGATTTTGTTGAACGAGCAATCCTGCGCCATGTTTTGCAAAGACTTCCGCGTTTAAGGTTTGGTGATCTTCGGCGGCGTAGGGATAGGGAATCAAAAGCGATGGTGTTTTGGTAATGGTCAACTCTGTCAGGGCACTTGCACCGGAGCGGCTAATGACAAAATCGGCGTTTTGGACTAACGCGGCAATATCGTGGGCAAAGGGCATTGACAAATAATTAGGGTCTTGAAAACTTTCAACATCGGGGTCATTTTTTCCTGTGATGTGGAGGATAAATGCACCTGCTTCGATCCATTGGGCAGCGCATTGACGGACTAATTGGTTTAAACCGACAGCTCCTTGGGAACCGCCCATGGCCAAAATAACGAGGCGATCGCCGGATAGTTTTTCTTTTAAATCCGCACTGAGCGGTTGGGGTGTCAGAAAATCTGCGCGCACAGGTGTACCGAGATGGAGGGTTTTTGCACCGGGAAGATATTTCGCTGTTTCGGCAAAACCAGTCAGTAATGTGTCGGCGCGTTTACCGATTAGGCGTGTCACTTTACCGGGCAAAACATTCGATTCGTGGAGAACAACAGGAATGCCTTGCCAGTTCGCCGCCAAGATAGCCGGAGCCGCAATGTACCCTCCTGTAGTGAATATCAGATCAATTTTGCGTCTGCTTAGTATTTGCTTTGTTTGAAAAATTGACCATAGGAGCTGTAGCCCATTGAAAACTTTGCGAATCGGATTGCCCTGTAGTCCTTTGGCCGTAACAATGTGGAGGGGATAGGTCTTGGGGACAAGGGTTGTTTCGAGGCGATCGCTGACACCGAGCCACTCAATATCGCAATCGGAAAGTTTTTCGGCCACGGCTAAAGCCGGAAAAAGATGGCCACCGGTTCCACTAGCTGCGATTAAAATTCGAGTCATTGCCACATTATCAGTCGTTTTTCGTCTCAGGTTTTAGAATAGACTAAACCTCCGACCAAATCGAGAGAACTAGCTTTAATCACTTGGAGCAACAAGGAATTTATGGGTTATTGGCAATCTGTTAAACGTTTTTCCCTCATGGCGATCGCCACCACTGCACTCACTTTTGGTACGGGCTTACGGAGTGATGCCAATACACCAAATACTGCGCCCCAATCTCTCATCACTTTACTAAATAGCATTGAGACCGCGGCCAACAATCACGAACTGGAGACAACTTTAGGATTCTACAGCGATACATTTCAGCATTCAGACGGTCTCAGTCGCGCATCCTACGGTGAATTTCTGGCGGAGCTTTGGCAAGATTATCCCCGCATGGAGTACGACATCGAGCTTCTCAGCTGGGAACAGGACGGCGATCGCCTCATGGCCGAAACCGAAACCAAAACCCGTGGCATCCGTAAACTAGAAGGCCGCTGGTCTCATCTCCACAGTACGGTGCGCTCGAAGCAATACTTTGAAAATGGCCAACTAGTTCAACAGGAAATTTTGTCAGAATCCTCCGAACTGACGAGTGGCGACAATCCCCCCTCTGTCCGCGTTTTAATTCCTGAGACCGTTAAACCCAAGGAAGATTTTGGCTTTGATGTCATCGTGAATGATCCCCTTGGGGATGAAATTTTGCTTGGTGGTGCGACCGAGGAAATTATTGGTGAAGGAACCTACAGCAACCCCGAAAATTTTGAGCTAGATATTTTGCCCGCTGGCGGTATTTTTAAACGAGTAGAAGCCCCAGAAGAAGTCGGAGATGTTTGGTACTCCGCAATTATTGTGCGCAGTGATGGCATTACCCTCGTCTCCCGCCGCGTTAAAGTGCAAGACACCTAAATTTCTAAATTTCTAAATTATTTTTGCTCATTTTATTGACGCAATCTTTCGTTTTTTGACTCAGGTTTTTATGACCTGGGTTTCTTATTAGCAACTTTTGTGGCGATCGCCGTACCCCTTTTACCCTGACTTCGTTGAATATACTTATCAAAATGCATCAACCCCATCAGGATTAGATCTTTTTAGAGGCGGGGGATAATTTGGTATTATGCAAAAGTTCTAAACATTTCTACACAATTAGAAAATCACAACTCATGGCAGAACAATTCCCATGGTTGACGGCAATGATTGCCCTCCCAGCTATTTCCGCACTGTTCATCCCCTTGATTCCTGACAAAGAGGGGAAGACTGTTCGTTGGTTCGCGCTTCTAGTTGGTCTCATTGATTTCGCGCTCATGTGCTATGCCTTTTGGCAAAACTTTGACACGAGTCTTGCGAGCTTCCAACTGACAGAAAGCTATAGCTGGATTGCTCCTCTAGGTATTAACTGGAGCTTGGCCGTTGATGGAATATCGATGCCATTGGTGTTGTTAGCGGGCTTTGTGACGACATTGTCGATGTTTTCGGCATGGCAGGTTAATCGTCGTCCGAAGTTGTTCTACGCCCTGATGCTGCTGCTCTACGCTGCGCAGATTGGTGTATTTGTGGCGAAGGATTTGTTTTTGTTCTTCCTCATGTGGGAAGTAGAACTGATCCCTGTTTATCTTTTAGTTTGTATTTGGGGTGGTAAACGCCGTCGCTATGCCGCCATGAAGTTTTTGCTTTATACGGCTGCGGCTTCAGTTTTTATTCTCGTTGCGGCCCTTGCCCTGAGCCTGAATTTGCCCGGTGCGCCAAACTTTGATTTTGCGGCGATCGCCGAGCATCAGTACCCCTTAAATCTTCAGCTATGGCTCTACGCAGGCCTGTTGATTGCCTTCGGTGTCAAACTCGCAATCTTCCCCCTCCACACCTGGTTGCCCGATGCCCATGGCGAAGCATCCTCCCCCATTTCCATGCTCCTAGCAGGCGTATTACTAAAAATGGGTGGCTATGGCTTAATGCGTTTTAACCTTGAGCTGTTACCCGATGCCCATGTTTACTTTGCTCCAGTTTTAGTCGTTTTAGGCGTGGTGAATATTGTCTACGGCGCATTGAGCTCCTTTGGTCAGACCAATATGAAGCGTCGCCTCGCCTATTCCTCTATTTCCCACATGGGTTTTGTGCTCATTGGTATTGCCTCTTTTACCGATCTCGGCATTAACGGCGCAATGCTGCAAATGCTTTCCCACGGCCTGATCGCGTCGGTTTTATTTTTCCTAGCCGGTGTAACGTACGATCGCACTAAGACAATGGTTTTGGCAGAAATTGGCGGTCTTGGGCAAGTGATGCCCACCGTATTTGCACTGTTTACAATTGGTGCTCTAGCCTCCCTAGCGCTACCGGGTATGAGTGGCTTTGTTGGCGAACTATCTGTTTTTGTTGGCCTCGCAACCAGTGATATCTACAGCAATACATTCCGCACAATTACGGTCTTTTTATCGGCAGTGGGCGTTATTCTTACCCCCATTTATCTCCTGTCTATGTTGCGTGAGATTTTCTACAAGAAAGATCTCGATTTATTGAGCTGTATGATTGGTGCTCCCAAAAAAGTGGGTGGCATCAACCCCAGTAGCTCCCCTGTCTGTTTCGGTAATGACTGTGTTTTGCCTAGTGATGCTGTTTACGAAGATGCTAGACCGAGAGAAGTTTTTATTGCGGCTTGTTTTACTGTGCTCATTATTGCGGTTGGTTTATATCCAAAAACGCTGATGCAAATGTATGACGCAAAAACTCAGACCTTAAATGCAACGGTCAGCCAAGCGCAGATTGCCCATGTTGAGGCGAAGGGTCAATTGCGCAGTCCTGATTTGATCAGTGCTAACTCGCTTTAGCACTAAATAATATCTTTAAATCATCTTCAATAGTTGGCGATCGCCCTTAGATAGAAATATCTGAGGGTGTTTTTTTAGACAGGGATTTTCCGTATTAAACGTCAGTGAATGTATGTCAATTTTTTTTCTTTTTCTAAATAACATCTTGATGGAAACACGAGAAGAAAAAAGATTTCACATAAAATGCTTTTTTGCCAAAGATGGAACAAAACAATAGCTTATAGTCTGATTAAAGACAGAGTGCTTTGAATCTCTTGAAAACAAAAACGATGTCGTCGCTATTCTCAAATTTTTGATTTTAGGTGCGTTAATAAAATTTGTTGGCGATCGCCTACAAAAAGAAAACAGGAAGTCTCAAAATTTTTTGAGTCTTCTAGATCGTTGTAATGACGATAGACACTGATGGAAATTGGCGGATTTTTCACCCAACTCTGAATTAAACAAACCTGCGGGAAGTTTGGTGATAGGTTCACTTGTTTACTAACCAGACATGGCATGAGAGGAAAGCCGCTTCTGTAGGGGGTGGCAATTGAGATAAGCTAACTAAAGCAATTTGGAAGATGAGAGTATCAAAGCTTCATGAGTGAACAATTTGATTATGATTTGATCATTATTGGTGCGGGCGTTGGCGGCCATGGCGCAGCACTCCACGCGGTGAAATGTGGCCTTAAAACAGCAATTGTCGAAGCGGCAGATATGGGCGGTACTTGCGTCAACCGTGGCTGTATTCCTTCAAAGGCACTCCTTGCCGCCTCCGGTAAAGTGCGGGAAATGAGTGACCAAAAGCATTTGCAACAGTTTGGCATCGGTGTAGAACAAGTTAGCTTTAGTCGTGAGGCGATCGCCGCCCATGCTAATGACTTGGTCAGCAAAATCCAGAGCGATTTAACCAATAGTCTCAAGCGACTGAAAGTCGACATTATCCGCGGATGGGGTAAAGTCGATGGCGCACAGAAAGTCTGTGTCATTGGCGACGATGGCGTGAAGAATCTCACAGCTAAAGAAATTATGATCTGCACAGGATCAAAGCCCTTTGTTCCCCCCGGAATTCAAGTAGATGGTAAAACTGTGTTTACCAGCGATGACGCGGTGCGCCTCGAAACCTTGCCCGACTGGGTAGCCATTATTGGTAGCGGTTATATCGGCCTAGAATTTTCCGACGTTTATACCGCCCTCGGTTGTGAAATTACCATGATTGAAGCGTTGGATGATTTGATGCCCGGCTTCGATCCTGAGATTGCCAAACTCGCAAAACGTGCCCTGATCGACCAACGCGATATCGAAACCTACACCGGCGTATTTGCCACCAAGATTATTCCCGGTTCCCCGGTCAAAATTGAATTGACTGACGCGAAAACAAAGGAAGTTGTCGAAAACCTTGAAGTGGATGCTTGCCTCGTGGCGACGGGTCGTGTGCCTGCCACAAAAAATCTGGGCTTAGACACAGTCGGTGTTGAAACAGATCGCCGCGGTTTTATCGATGTCAACGACAAAATGCAAGTCATTAAAGATGGCAAGGTTGTGCCGCACCTGTGGGCTGTGGGTGATGCTACTGGCAAGATGATGTTAGCCCACGCCGCTTCTGGTCAAGGGATTACGGCTGTGGAAAACATGATCGGTAATGAGATGACTGTTGATTATGCCGCGATTCCCGCAGCAGCCTTTACCCATCCTGAAATTAGCTATGTCGGTATGAGTGAACCCCAAGCTCGCGAAGCTGGCAAGGAAAAAGGATTTGAGGTAGCCACTGTAAAAACTTACTTTAAGGGCAACTCCAAAGCATTAGCTGAAAAGGAAACGGATGGTATCGCCAAGATCATTTTCCGTAAGGACACGGGCGAACTTTTAGGAGTTCACATTATGGGTATCCATGCTTCTGATTTGATCCAAGAGGCTGCCAATGCGATCGCCAACAAAAAGCCTGTGCAAGAATTAGCGTTTAATGTCCATGCCCACCCAACGCTGTCTGAAGTGCTTGATGAAGCTTACAAGCGCGCCAAAGTAACTGCATAATTCCTTTTTATTTCGTCATCTTTTGTAGGGGTTGAGCATGATCAACCTCTACTTTTTTTATGAGGTTTGTCCGTAGTTGTCCACAGGCTGCATCGGCCTCTAAACCTTTGGAATATCTGACACTCACTGCAATTTTATGGTCTTGGAGAATTTGCTTAAAGACGTTAATACGCTTTTTGCCGGGACGTTTAAATTCTTCTTCGCTAATGGGATTGTAGGGAATGAGATTAACGTGGCTTTGGAAACCTCGGAGATGTTTGGCTAGCTCTGTGGCGTGTTCTGGTAAATCATTCACTCCTGCCAACAAAATATATTCAAAACTCAGGCGACGGCGGGTGATATCAACGTATTCGCGACATTCATCCAGTAGATCATGAATCGGGTAATGCTTGGCGGTGGGGATTAAGGTTTCCCGTAGGTCTTGGTTGGGGGCGTGGAGACTCACGGCAAATGTGACTTGTAAATGCTCTTCTGCTAGGGCGCGAATTTTATCGGGAACACCGACTGTCGAAATGGTGAGGGAGCGCTGGCCGATGCCGATATCTTTATTTAAACTGTGAACTGCTTTAATGACTTCTTCAATATTGGCTAGGGGTTCGCCCATACCCATAAAGACAACATGACTCACCCGCTGCCGAAAATCTTCTTGGACGGTGAGTACTTGGTCAAGGATTTCGTAGGCTTGTAGGTGGCGCGTAAAGCCCATTTTTCCTGTGGCACAAAATTCGCAGGCCATGGCGCAACCGACTTGGGAGGAGACGCAAACGGTGAGGCGTTTTTCGGTAGGGATACCAACGGTTTCAATGATTAAGCCGTCGTGGAGCTTCAGAAGATATTTGCGTGTGCCATCGGGGGCTGTTTTGTGGTGATGGATCTGCGATCGCCCGACTGGATAATCCTGCATTTCGGCACGCCAAGCTTTGGGAAATACAGTGATCTCTTGGAGATTGTGAACACCTTTTTGATAGAGCCATTGGTAGAGCTGTTTGCCGCGATATGTCGGTTGACCTGTTCCCTCGATCCATTCTGTGAGTTCGGGCAAACTTTTGCCAAGGAGTACCGATTGTACTGATTGGGTCGTGGTCATAGGATTTAGAAAAAAAGGCGATCGCACTCACTAGAAGCGCATTGACTTTCCCATTGTGACACAGGAGTTTCTCCTTGCTGCCTCAACTAAGATCTTTGCCAAGACCCCTAAACATTACGGCATTTGCATCATTTCTGGCGGTGAAATTTTGGCATCGGTCTGCACGATTTGAGGTGCAATTTCATCGGTGGCTTGGTTAGCTGGGGGAGGTGCTAAGGGTTGGGCTGGGGTGACGGGCTGTTGGGATTGGTTAAGGCTCCAAGACAGGCCACTGACAGCACCCATCATGAGGGCGGTATAGCCCACGTAACGGCCAGCTTCGGTTGTCCAATTGTCTTCTACTTTTTTGGTCCCTTTGTAGCGGGACTCTGTTTGTTTTGGCATGGGAAATGTGGCGGCGATCGCCTCTCCATTTAGTCCGAGGGCTGTTCCTAGACGACGGATAAATCCTTTAACGTAGAGGGCTTCCGGCAATTTTTCTAATTCACCTGCTTCAATGGCAATAATATGGGCGGTGAGAATGTGGGTCATGTGATTGAGTTTGCTATGGGTGAACCCTCGTTTTTCTCTTGTGCGCTTTAATAACTCACCAATTTTTTTGAATTTAACTTGGCGCTCTTGCTCAAATGAAGAGGTTTTTGGGGCTGGCTCTGGCTCGATTAGGGGGGCAGCTAATTGCTTCAGATAGCCGGGTAGCCAAGGGGATTTTGGGTGTTCTAATTGAAATTTTTCGGGGGTAGCTTGCACTTCAGCAATGGTGGCTTTTACCGTTGCGGCAATCACTTTTTTTAGGAGTGCTTCTTTCTTTTTTGTGTCACTTTTGCTGGCATCAATGGTGGCGATCGCCGCCATGTAAGATTCATCAAACATTAGAGACTTTTGAATGCGCCGAGTTAGCTCCTGTTTGGCTAGGCCTTCCGTCGCCGTTGCGGTATTTGCCCCTAGGCCAGTTTCGTCTATATCAGGAAAATAATGGATAACTTTTTCTTCCTTGGTCACCTTGCGTTGGAGGGGTAGGACATTGGCCTCCGTCTTTTGACGAGTTGTTCCTTCTGGGAAATAGCAAATCTGGCTAGTAGACATAGTATCTGTGGTGAAGTAACGGTTAAACCTTGACGAGAGACTGACCCTGACACAGTGATCCGTAGATAGAGCAAGCCACCCTTCGGTAATTACTTACACTTCACTGACTATTTATTCGCATCAGGATAATTTTTTAGATTGTTGTTTTGCCAATATCAAAGGACATTAAACTTTGTTTAAAACCCTTGGGACGATTAGCAAACTGTCTTGTTGTCTTAAATCTGGCAAATCTAAGCTTTTATGATGAAAGGGTCGTTTGGAATCGCGTGCCATGCCATTCTTTGTTTGGTTCTGTCTCTGCTGCATCTTAATTTATCTAGGGATTTGTTTAGTTCTGTGGGTTGTGCAGCGACGGATTATCTTTGAGCCCCAGTGCCAGCCTGTCACTCCAATTCCAGATAATTTGGCGATCGCCTACGAAACAGAAAAACTCAAAGTTGGCGAAAAAAACACCGAAGAAATTGTGACTTGGTGGTTTCCCTGCGATGATGCCAAGGGGAAAACTGTGCTTTTGCTCCACGGCAATGGTGGCTACGAAATGGGTAATTTCCAGACATTAGAAATTTTGCATCAGTCCGGATTTAATGTCCTTATGGTGAATTATCGAGGGTACGGTGAAAGTTCTAATATTTTCCCCAATGAGCAACGTGTTTATGAGGACGCGGCCACTGCCTATGAATTTTTACGCCAACAAAAGCATATTCTGCCCAAGGATCTGTTAATTTATGGTCATTCTCTCGGTGGGGCGATCGCCGTCGAGCTAGCCACACGCTATGAATGTGCCGGGTTATTCCTTGAGTCGACCTTTGCTTCCATGCTCGAAATGTCTATCACTAAAACCTATATGCAGTTTTTTCCTATTAATTGGATTTTGCAGCAGCGTTTTGACACGCGCCAAAAAATACCTTTACTCAAGCTGCCCATTTTTCTTTGTCACGGTACAGCAGATGAGACGGTTCCTAGTTTTATGAGTGAAAGATTAATGGCGATCGCCAACCAACCCAAACGCCTTGAAATAATTGACGGAGCAGATCACCACAATCTCGCCCAAGTCGGCGCAAACACAATCAAAGAAGGTATTCAGTGGCTAAAAACACTTCAATCGGCAGATAAAGCAGCAACATGAGAAACTACCATCTTGTCATTGAGGCAGGAAAAACAGAAAAACAGTATTGGCGAGATATTTAGGCATTACTATGACTTTTTTAGCGATGATTACATCAAGTCTTATCTTCGGAAAGAAATGAACTTTCTCTTTCAAGGAGCCAATCAACTTTAATGCTCAGTAATTATCGACATTTGCGAGAAGTTGCTCGTCAATACATTAGCGGTGAACGAGGCAATGTTTTCCAGAATATCGCTTGGTTATTTTTTGAGCATATCTCTCGTATGGCGTTTGGTCTCGTCATTGGAGCTTGGGTTGCACGCTATCTAGGAGCAGAGCAGTTTGGGATTCTAAACTATGCAATTGCTTTTATTGGTTTGTTTAGTCCTTTAGCAAATCTTGGCTTGGATTCATTAGTGATTCGTACAGTTGTTCACGAACCAGAATTAAAAGATCAAATTTTAGGGACAACATTTTGGCTAAAACTATTAAGCTCCCTACTATGCTGTGGTCTAGTTTTGGGTGCAATTTTCTGGATTCGTTCAGAAGACTTAGTTATTATTCAAGTGGTTGCCATACTCGCAACAGCAAGTATTTTTCAAGCCTTTGATGTTGTTGATTTTTGGTTTCGTTCCCAAGTTCAGTCTAAATTTACAGTAATTGCTAAAAATAGCGTATTTCTATTAATCACAGGATTCAAAGTACTGCTAGTTATATGGAAAGCTCCTTTAATAACCTTTGCTTGGGTTATGTTTGCAGAAACTTCCCTAGGGGCGATCGCCTTGATTGGAATGTATCGTTTCCGAGGATATGATTTTTCGCTTGCTTGGAGTCTAGACTTAGCAAAACGACTATTAAAAGAAAGTTGGCCACTCATTTTGTCAGGCTTGAGTGTCATGATTTACATGAAAATCGACTTGATTATGCTTGGCGAAATGGTTGGCGATGAAGCAGTAGGCCTGTATGCCGCTGCAATTAAGCTTTCTGAAATTTGGTATTTTATACCGACAGCAATTACAGCTTCCGTTGCCCCATCAATCTATGCTGCAAAAAAGAATGACGAACTCTCCTACAACACGAAAATCGAAAAATTAATTCGCCTTTTAGTTCAACTTTCTTTGATTTTAGCTGTTCCTATATCTATTTTTTCTATGTGGATTATCCCAATAATTTATGGGCAAGAATATAGCCAATCAGGAATAATACTCAGTATTCATATTTGGGCTTCATTATTTGTGTTTATGGGGGTAGCTAGCTCTCCTTGGTTTATTGCAGAAAACTTAACACACTTATCTTTTCTGAGAACTTTTTTAGGTGCAATTATTAATTTGTTTTTAAATTACTTGCTAATTCCGTCATATGCAGGTGTCGGAGCTGCCTTAGCAACTGTAATTTCACAGGCAGTCGCTTCATATTTAAGTAATGGATTAACTCCAGTAACTCGTCCAATTTTTAATCTTCAATCGAAAGCCTACATGATAAGCATTTTTTTGTCTTCAAGTTGAATTGTGCAGTTAACAAATAACAAAACTTATAAAATGTTGAAAACCCCTATTGTTTTTATTATTTTCAATCGTCCTGATCTGACACAGATTGTTTTTAACGAAATTCGCAAGGCACAGCCAAGGCAACTTTTTATAATTGCAGACGGGCCCAGAACTTCAAAGGAACAGGCAAAGTGCCAAGCAGCAAGAGATGTCATTAAACAAATCGATTGGGACTGCGAAGTTTTTTATAACTACTCCGATGTAAATTTGGGTTGTCGTGAGCGAGTGTCAAGTGGACTTAATTGGATATTTAAGCAGGTTGAAGAGGCAATTATTTTAGAAGATGATTGTGTGCCAAATAGTTCGTTTTTTGAATTCTGTGAACAGCTTTTGGTAAGGTACAAAATGGATAATAGAATTATGTTGATTAGTGGCTATAACGCACAACAGTCATGGCAAGCAGATAAGCAAGATTATTTTTTTTCTAATTTAGGAGGTATTTGGGGATGGGCTAGTTGGGCGAGAGCTTGGAAAAATTTTGATCTTAAAATGACTCACTTAGATAAAGTAGTAAAAGATCGGAAGCTAAGGCATCTTTTGGGTGAAAAGCTTGGGAGAATAAGAGAGAATCAATTTTTAGATTGTAGAAGTAGGCAAGTTGATACTTGGGATTATCAGTGGGCTTATTCGCGTCACATTAATTCGGGTTTAGCGATTGTACCTAGTAAAAATTTAATTGAAAATATTGGTTTTCGTAAGGACGCAACTCATACGAAACATTCAACTAGACGAAAGGTTTATTCCGAGAATCTCGAATTTCCCTTGGAAACAAACAATATCTTAATACCTGACACGGAGTATGATGAACTGTTTTTCAAGAACAGTGAAAGCTTCATCCATAAACTAGCACTTAAACTCAGAAAAGCAACTAATATTTAATAACAACACAATCTGATAATGTCCATATGTTTATTGAATCCAGGAATCGAAAACCACCAAGGTTTTCCTAGCTCCAACTTGGGGGACTTGATTATTGAAAATGCTGTTAAAACTGAACTCTCTAAAATTTTTATGGATAGAGATATTTTGAGTATCTCAACTCAAAAATATTTGAGAGCCAATCAGGTAAAGTTGGTAAAGGATAGCTCTTTTACCTTCGTAGGAGGAACAAACTTATTGTCTTCTAATATGGAACAGTATCGACAATGGAAACTTTCTCCATTGGATATATACAGAGTGAAAAATGTGATTTTATTTGGTGTTGGTTGGTGGCAGTACCAGAATCCCCCTAATCTCTATACAAGACTTCTACTTAAATCGGTTCTTTCACATCAATATTTACATTCTGTAAGGGATGGTTACACTGAGAAACAACTTAGGTTTGCCGGATTTAAGAATGTTGTAAACACAGGATGTCCAACAATGTGGCCTCTTGCCCACCTCAAGCAAGAAGAGATTCCCCCGTTAAAAGCACCTAGTGTTCTTCTGATGCTTACAGATTACTCAAAGCGGCCGAGTATAGATAGTCAGCTTATTAGATTGCTATTTGACAAGTATGAAACAGTTTTTGTATGGCCTCAAGGTAGACAGGATTTAGAGTATATACGCTCCTTTAATAAGCCTTTTAAGATACTTGGTCATTCCTTCAATTCACTCAATCAATTTTTATCCTCTGGCGTAAAATTTGACTACATTGGAACAAGGTTACATGGTGGTATCAAATGTTTGCTAGCCAGAAAAAGAAGTCTTATATTGGAAATTGATAATAGAGCAAAAGAAATTGCCCGCGATACAAATTTACCAACGGCTGAAAGAGATGATTTTGCGCATGTAAGTGCTTGGATTGAAAAGCCTTTTTCTATAGATATAAGGCTTAATATTGATAATATTATGCTCTGGAAGAAGCAGTTTAATGCAACTAATGTATCTTAATTTAGGTTGTGGTTCAAGATTTCACGAGCAGTGGAGTAATATTGATTTTAAACCTAATCCTCCAGATGTAGTTGGGCATAACTTATTGAAGGGAATACCATTTAAAAACCAGACTTTTGAAGTGGTTTATCATTCTCACCTTCTGGAACATTTAAAGAAAAAGCAAGCGAAGAGTTTCTTGCATGAATGTTTTCGTGTTCTTGTACCAAAAGGAACTATTAGGGTTGTTGTTCCAGACTTAGAGCAAATTGTTCGTTGCTATCTACAAAAGCTAGAAGGCGTTGCTGAGCACAGTAAATTCAGGCCTGATTATGATTGGATTTTAGTTGAATTGTTTGATCAAATGGTGCGTGAGCAGTCAGGTGGAGAAATGAAAAAGCTTCTCACTGCTGAACAAATTCCTAATCAAGAGTTTATTTTGGAAAGGATTGGTTTGGAAGCACAACGTATTGTGGATTCGCATAAAAACACAGGGTAATCGCATCAAAATAAAAGACAGGAAAGGGGTAAAGTAAAGGAGCTTAT
>NZ_MRBY01000074.1 GCF_001904615.1 [Limnothrix rosea] IAM M-220 | reverse complement strand
GCTCTCCCATTCACCGCGTCGTACTTCCGAGCATGCTTAAGCAAAACTCACGTTAATTAGCGGTGGTGATCATTAAAAGACCGTAATTTTTCTGATATCTGCTGCATCTTGAGAATAAATTAACTATTGGCTAAAGTAGTTTCACTGCCATAATCAGGAAAAAACGGATTTTCTAACGGGATTTGTTAGTCGTTGTTTTTTCTCGAAAAATGGGCCAAAACGGTATTGCGCTGTTCATTTGTTATATTTAACTCGTTCTTATCCCTAGTGTTGTTCAAACAGATTTGGCAAAGTATTCGTGAGCAATGGTTAGGGGTAATTTTAATTGCACCGGGTGTGGCGATCGCCATTTCTGCTTTAAGTGAATTTGGCGTATTGCAGGGTATAGAATGGCTGACCCTCGATCAAATTGTGCGCCTCCGCCCCAAGGAAGCAATCGATCATCGCATCACCCTCGTCACCATTGATGAGTCGGATATTCGATTTGCCCAGCAATGGCCGATCTCTGATCAGTTAATGGCTCAGATGCTTTACAACCTTGCGGCCAAACAGCCCCGGGTCATTGGCATTGATATTTTTCGTGATACGTCCATAGAACCGGGAAGGGCAGCTTTAACCCGTGCATTTCAAGAAAATCCTAATATTATTGGCATTGAGCAGGTTTTTGGCGATCGTATTCCGCCTCCCTTTGTCTTGGCTGAATTAAATCAAGTTGCGGCATCAGATCTTCTACTAGACCGCGATGGTAAGATCCGCCGGGGCTATCTCTCCATGGGGCCACAACAGAGTTTTGGGGCGCGTTTAGCGGATATGTATCTCCGACAAGAGGAGGGGATGCTAGAGACCCAGACATTTTCTCAAGATGAGTCGATATTTCCATCCTTAACTGAGGGCGATCGCGGTTATGTTAGTCCCCGGACAGATTTTGAAGGCCACCAAACCTTAATTAATTACCGTGGCGGTCTGGAAGCCTTTCATCGTATTTCCTTCCAAGATGTCATTGAAAATCAAATTCCTGAGGAGCTGATTCGCGATCGCCTTGTCCTTGTTGGTACAACAGCATCCAGCCTAAACGATGTTTTTGTAACGCCCTATAGTAGTCGGTTTTTACAACCCTTTCAGCATGCTCCCGGTGTTGTCATCCATAGCACCATAGCGAGCCAAATTATTAGTCACATCTTAGACGATCGCCCAATCCTACGGCCGATTAATAGTGTAACTTTTCACTTCTGGGTTGCCACATGGGCTCTCACTGGGGCGATCGCCGCCAAGATTTTAGCCATATATACCTCCTCTATTTTTCGGACATTACTCATTACAACAATTGGTTCGTTAATCTTAGTAGGACTGAGTCTTTCCGGCACTTTTCAAGGCTTTATGATTCCCGTTTTAACCCCTTTCTTATCATTAGTTAGCTCCAATATCCTTAGTACAAACTATGAATCGAGAAAACGACTTAAACAGATTAATCAAGAATTAGCCATTGCCAATGAAAAACTCGCTAACTACTCACGTAATCTAGAACAAGAAGTCGGCGATCGCACCGCAGAACTATCCGCAACCCTAAAAGATTTACAAGTTGCCCAGATAAGCTTAGTTCAAGCCGAAAAAATGGCTGCCCTTGGCCAGATGGTGGCGGGCATTGCCCACGAAATCAACAATCCAATTAATTATATTTCCGGGAATGTCGCTCCCGCACGCAAGTACGTTGACGAGCTACTGGGCATTATTGACCTTTTTCTCGCCAAATATCCCGACAGTGAAATTGAAGAATATCTAGAAGAAGTTGATTTAAAATATCTCCGCTACGACTTTTATAAACTACTAGAATCTATCGCCAAAGGTGCCCATAGAGTAGAAGACATTGTACTTTCCCTACGCACCTTTTCCCATTTAGATGAATCAGAACTAAAACAAACTGATTTATTAAAGGATTTAGAAAGCACCTTACTGGTAATCAGCAGTAGCCGCATTACTAATCGCGATGATCATCGCATCATCACCCTAGAAAAGAAACTAAAACATCTCCCCCTAGTAGAATGTTATCCAGCAAAAATAAATCAAGTAATCTTGAGTTTATTAGACAATGCGGTTGATGCTATTGAAGAAAATTTTAGGAAAAATCGTCAAATAAAAGGGAAAATCACAATTGAAGCAAGGTCTTTAAATAATCAACAAATAATTATTCAAATTACAGATAATGGCGTTGGGATACCCGAAAATTTACTCTCAAAGATTTTTAATCCATTTTTCACAACTAAGCCTGTAGGGAAAGGTACTGGCATGGGTTTGGCGATCGCCCACAGCATTATCGTCGAGCAACACCATGGTTTATTGAGCTGTCGAAATACAGAAGATGGTCACACAGAATTCACTATCGTTTTACCGATCGTTCATCAACTTTATCTAACCTCTTTAACCCCTTTTAAATCATAAAATCTGTTAAGTCATAAAAAAGGTTAAACCAGAATTATTTTTTGTCGATATATGACTGAGTAAAAAGCGAAAATCCTTGGAATGCTTTTAAAATTATTGCTTCAAAGTATTGTTTATGAGACATTTGAATTTGTAAGATATCTAAAGAAAAATCGAGGCGCAAAGTCGTGCAAGCAAATCAAAGTCGTGGTCATCTTTTGACAGAACAAATTAACCCCAATAGTCAAAATCTCGATCAAATGACGGCTGTGGCATTGGTGGATTTATTTAATGCTGAAGATCAAAAAACGATTGAGGCGATCGCCGCCGCCCGGATAGAGCTTGCTGAAGCCATCGAAATCACAAGTGCTGCACTAAACAATAATGGCCGACTCTTCTATATTGGCGCAGGAACAAGTGGGCGTTTAGGAGTGCTTGATGCAGCAGAATGTCCCCCCACATTTTGTACACCGCCAGAGCTAGTACAGGGGATTCTCGCGGGCGGCAAAGATGCCCTTGTCAAAAGTTCAGAGAGCCTTGAAGATCGCCCAGAAGACGGAGCACAGGCCGTCATTGACTACGGCATTACCGAGAAGGATGTCCTCGTCGGGATTACTGCCGGAGGTACAACGCCCTATGTACGAGGGGCATTAGCCGCAGCCAACGAAATGGGCACAAAAACAATTTTTATCAGCTGTGTGCCCATTGACCAAGTGCCCTGTGATGTGGATGTGAATATTCGCCTATTAACGGGGCCAGAAATTTTAGCGGGATCCACACGTTTAAAAGCGGGTACAGTCACGAAAATGGCACTTAATATTTTATCGACTAGTGTCATGGTAAAACTTGGAAAAGTTTATGGTAATCGTATGATTGATGTTGCCGTTACTAATGACAAACTTTATGATCGTGCCCTGCGTATTCTTCAGGATTTAACTGATTTACCTAGGGCAGAAGCGGAGACTTTACTTGATAAGTCTAAACGTAAAGTGAAGACGGCTTTGTTAATGTATTGGAATCAGATTGATGCAGCGGAAGCGGAAGATTTATTGGCTCAACAATCTGGTGATTTACGCTCAGCCCTTAAGGCATAATCTGGGACAAAAAATCAAATTAATCTTGTTTTGTGGTTTATTGGGACGACATAACACAGCTGTTTGCTAGAAGTTGGGATGTCATATATTGTGCTTGGCTATCAGGAAGATCAGGTGGTAATTGTGGCACGGTGGCTGCGGCTAGAACCATGGTTTCATTTTGTTCGTTGACCAATGGCAAAAGCTCCACGGGGTAATCGGCTGAAACGCCAAATGCTGTCCGGGCGATCGCCAATTCATGGGCTCGAAATTCAGCACTACGGAGCTGGGCGGAGCCAACTTTTGCCCGCGAGAAGGAAAAAATCCCTGGGCTAATCACATCCTTCGAGACATCATTATTGTTGTCACTAAGTTTGATGCTCCACTCAGGCTTAAACTCAAGGACACAAACATGATTGGCTTCGAGGGAAGGAAAAATACTCACATAATGACGATTGTTGGTAGATTCATCGTTATGCCATAGACCTAAAAATGGGGCGATCGCCGGATCTTTTGTTTTCCAATACTGACGAAAAGCAAGAAGTTCAGGGGCCAGTTGGGGTGGGTGGTCGACTTTATTTAACCCCGCTAGGCCAAACCAACCATTTCGGCCTGCTTCTCGATCCGTCTCAAGTTGCGCAATTTCGGTTTTGTTGAGAAATGGCGGATAGCCATCAGCTTTTTGCCCCCCAGCCATCACCTTAACCGCGGTAATGAGCATCACTGTTTCACTGATGCCACAATCGAGATCACCATAACAACTCTCTGCAATGATATTTCCTGCTTCATAGGTGAGCTGTACTTTTTTCCCGATTAAATTCTGTTCACAAATATTAAAGGCGGCAAATTCTGTAGTGGTGTCCCCGGCCTCATTTCTTAGGGTGACATAACAAGCGCGATCGCCCATTGTTAAGTTCGTAATCGTGCCACTTTGGGGGGACTCAGCCCTAACCACGCCGGGAGTCTGTCCTGCAAAAACTGACGTTATGGCGATCGCCGTGCCCCAAAATTTATTAGAAAAAGATTTCATAAACACCATGGCCACAGCTGGCACAATAAATAGTCGTTACCTTATCGTCACCTCCTCCTTCCTCCCCTATGGACAATTTTAACGACCATGACACCGTAGTAACAATACGAACAATGTCACTGTGGGGCGATCGCCCTTTTGCCTGAAGAAATTAAGTTACAATGCAAAACTGATTCGTCAACAGCAACCGCATTATGGGCAATAGTTTCGGCCATTTATTTCGCATCACAACCTACGGAGAATCCCATGGAGGCGGCGTTGGCGTCATTATTGACGGCTGTCCTCCCCTCGTAGAAATTTCCGCTGAAGAGATTCAACACGAATTAGACCGCCGCCGTCCCGGCCAAAGCAAAATTACGACTCCCCGCAACGAAGCCGACCGCTGCGAAATCATGTCAGGAGTCTTTGACGGCAAAACCACCGGTACACCCATCTCCATTTTGGTGCGCAATAAAGACCAGCGTTCCAAAGACTATTCCGAGATGAAGCAAAAATATCGGCCATCCCATGCCGACTTTACCTACGATTCTAAATACGGTATCCGCAACTACGAAGGCGGTGGGCGCTCCTCTGCTCGCGAAACCATTGGCCGCGTCGCTGCCGGGGCGATCGCCAAAAAGATTTTGCAACAATTTTCTGGCGTTGAAATCATCGGCTACGTTAAACGTATCAAAGACTGCGAAGCCCCCAATATCGACCCAAGCACCGTCACCCTAGAAGCCGTCGAGAGCAACATTGTCCGTTGCCCCGATGCCGCCGCCGCCGAACGAATGATTGACCTCATTGACGAGATTCGCCGTGATCGAAACTCTATTGGTGGCGTTGTCGAATGTGTCGCCCGAAATGTACCAAAAGGTTTAGGAATGCCAGTTTTCGATAAACTAGAAGCAGACCTTGCCAAAGGGGCAATGTCCCTCCCCGCAAGCAAGGGATTTGAAATTGGTTCAGGATTTGCCGGAACACTCCTCACAGGGCATGAACATAATGATGAGTTTACCGTCGATGATCAGGGTGACATTCGCACAAAAACCAATCGCTCCGGTGGTATCCAAGGCGGAATTTCCAACGGAGAGAATATAATCCTAAGAGTGGCTTTCAAACCGACAGCAACAATTGGGAAAGAACAACAAACTGCAACCCGCGATGGCGAAGCAACCGTTCTTGCCGCAAAGGGAAGACACGATCCCTGTGTTTTGCCCCGCGCCGTACCAATGGTGGAAGCCATGGTTGCCCTTGTCTTGTGCGATCATCTTTTGAGACATCAGGGACAATGTAAGACACTCAGTATTTAGCAATTTATGACTAAACCTGCACTTGATGAATTTGTCGTCCAGTTTTGGGGCGTGCGCGGCAGCGTTCCCTCACCTGGATTTGAGACGATCCGTTATGGCGGCAACACGTCTTGTATCGAAATTCGCGCCGCTGGTAAGCGTATTATTTTTGATGCCGGTACAGGTCTGAGGAATCTTGGCAAAGAGCTGGAAGGTCAAAACAACCTCGAGCTGCATATGTGTTTCACCCATTACCACTGGGATCATATCCAAGGTTTGCCTTTCTTTGAGCCTTTGTTCCGCCCGGGCAACCGCCTCCATGTGTATGGCCAAGTACCGGAAGAGGTGCGCCCGATGAGCCTAGAGGATCATTTTTATAAAAGGGTATTGCATTCCAATTCGCCAATTCCCGTGGCGCAACTTGAAGCGGAGGTGGTTTTCCACGAATTAACTTGTGGCCAAACGTTTCAGATTGGTGATGCAAAAATTTCGACGGCTCCCTTAAATCACCCCAATGGTGCTATGGGTTATCGGGTGTCTTGGCAAGATCGGGCGATCGTTTATTGTACGGACACAGAGCATTTCCCCGATCGCCTTGATGAAAATATTCTCAATCTCGCCAAGGATGCCGATATCTTGGTTTATGACGCAATGTACACCGATGAGGAGTACCACGATCCTAAGTCTCCCAAGGTTGGTTGGGGTCATTCTACTTGGCAGGAAGGTGTCAAGCTCACGAATGCCGCGAATGTTCGTAAATTAGCGGTCTTCCACCATGAACCAAATCATACTGATGATGTTCTAGACCGCATTGCAAAGGATTTGGCGGAAAAGTGCGATCATTCTTTCCTCGCGAAGGAAAAGGCGATCGCCAGTGCTTTTGACTAGCATCTAAATTTGATCGCCGATGCCTGCGGTTAAACTAAGCGACCCGTTTTTCGGTGATAAACACAGAGCTTTCCCATTTTCCTTGGTCGTCAAAGTTACGCATAATTCGTTGACGCACATTATCCGACACGAGCCAACCGACCTCTACAAAAAATGCGGTTTTAGCAAAAACTTGCAAAGGAACATTGATCGAACCGCCATCGGGCAACAAGGTGATTTGCCGTGGTATGTCTGAATCAAACTTTAGCTGATTACCATTAATCTTCGCTTGGGTCTGAATCGTACGATTTTCTAACTCGATAGATTGTTTGAGTTGATCTCCTTCAACGCTAATACGGAGGCGACTGTGGCTAGTTGTCGGTGGCTCAAAATCTGGACGATAGGTCTGGGCTTCTGCTTCCCAAGTGCCCACTAATTGGTCTACTGTCAATGCCGGTCTTTCCTTCGCGTCTGTGCCGTCTCGAAATTCACGAATAAAAACAAGCTTGTCAAATTTATAATCTGCGTCATAAATCTGCACCATACGCAGACGGCGATCGCCCTCAACAAAACCGAATTCTGCAATAAAATCCATCATCGTCGAAAACCACATCACGCCTTTTGAAAAAGCGCCTGTTTCAGAAAAAATCATGTGGCGGCCTAACGACTGAAAATTTTGGTTGATATGACTGGAGGGAGGATCGTTGTAACTACCAGATTCATAGCGTTTGAGATCAAGTTTGACGCAGTTGCGATCGCCATCAACCGGCGCAAGTGTCAAAATAGAAGGGACATCATTTAATATCTCGCCACTGAGATTTAGCGTGCTAAAAGATCCCCGCCAAGTCCCCAGATTTTTGAGAAAGTTATCCCATTGGCTACCCATATTGCGTCCTTAAAAATTTAAAGTTTCCTCGATTAATATTGTGACGATATCAACCACCACCTTGCAACGACTAATTTTCTAAAAAAATCAATCATCAGATTTTAGTCATACCCAACTGGATAACGGACTTTAAAATAGTTTGAAAATTACGCCATATTGCTGCAAAGTACTGTACTAATTGGTGGAAAGAGTTAATTTACAATATTTTTTGCCACAATCGTCATAAGCAAAACAAGCGTTATGGGCAATAAAGTCGCGAAGAGCAATGCCTGATCCAACTCGCCTCCTAGGGTCTTGGCGAAATCAGATGGTCACATTGGTAAATCGAGGAGTGATCATAATGATCTCCGTTAACGTTTGATAAAATTCTCCTTAACAGCCTGAACAAATTTGCTTTGTTTTTTTATCTGTGCTTCTAACAACGAGCCTAAATTATTATGTCCTTTCCGCGTATCACTAGTGCAGTAGTGGCGATCGCCATTGCCTTAAGCCTCATCGTTTTAGGAGGCTGGTACTTTACCTTGGGCATGGGGATTCTCGTCTTCCTTGGTCAACAAGAATACTTCCGAATGGTTCGAGCGAAAGGCCTAGCCCCTGCGGCGAAAAGTACCCTTATTGTCTCCCAGCTGCTCTTAGTCATTTCAACGATTAGCCCTAGTCTTACAGATGCGCTTTTTCCCCTAGCTGGCACTTTTATTTGCTTTTACCTGCTGTTTCAACCCAAGATGGCGACGATCGCCGATATGTCTACATCGATTTTGGGATTATTTTACGGCGGTTACATGCCCAGTTATTGGGTTAGATTGCGGATGGGCAGCCTTTCCGAAACTGAAGCAGTAAGCAATTTACCTTTATATGGTTATTTGCCCCAATCTTGGTCTGACTGGTTTCATCTCCCCTATGCCCTCCGACTCACTTTTGTCGTGATGGTTTGTATCTGGGCAGCGGACATTGGCGCATACTTTATGGGGAAATGGCTCGGCAAAACAAAGCTCTCTGCTATTAGCCCAAAGAAAACCGTTGAAGGCGCTTTATTTGGGTCTATCGGAACAATCTTAGTCGCGGTTACCGGCGCATGGTACTTGGGTTGGTCTTGGTGGCCGATCACTGGCGTTATTTTAGGTTCCTTGATTAGCGTGACGACGTTGCTCGGAGACCTTACCGAATCGATTATGAAGCGTGATGCGGGCTTTAAAGATTCAGGTGAACTGATTCCCGGTCACGGCGGCATCCTAGATCGCACCGATAGCTATGTATTTACCGCGCCACTAGTCTATTTGTTTGTCACAATTTGTTTGCCCGTCTTTGCCCAATAGACCTTGGGGTTTGCAGCTAATTCAATAACTCTAGATACCAAAAAAAGATCTTCAAACCTAATCGGAGATCTTCTTTAGTTGCAATATTAATTATGTTTAACCGAAAACTTTAGAATCCTAGAGAGTCGCTACAGAATCGGAATCGGAGCGCTGATAAGAAAATTCTTTTGGTAGCTCGCGCTGGTACTTAATCATATTTGCCAATTCCTGGAGCTGGCTAATGGCCTCTGCACCTTCTAGCTTCATCAGTTCGCGCTCATCACGCATTTCAGTCCAAGAAATACCGTAGTCGGAGACCAAAAAACGAATGAGGTGATTTTCTCCAAGGCTCACCATAAAGGAAGCGCTGTTGAGTTCTGTGCCGCAAGTGTAGCAGGAAGCGAGATATCCCCTATTCTCAAGGGCGATCGCCAGAGCTTGAAGACTCATAACGAGGTCTTTTACAAAATCACGATGTTGCTGGGCAAGTCGAATAAACACCTTACTGTCTCCTTAGTGACAAATACATTCTAAACCTTTTAATAGTTTTTTAATAATTAATTTTCATGCCCTATTTATAAGGGATTGATATGTTGGGTTTATCATACCCAGAGCCACTAACTAACCTGTCAATCTTTGGATTTTTCTCCCTATGACTTTAGAAAATGTATTTGATGTTACGAATATTTTTGTTTTACCTTTTTGGGGATTAATGATTTTGCTACCCCGTTGGCAAATCACCCAAAAAGTAATGGACTCGGTGCTACCTTTTGTGGCATTGGCATTAGTCTATGGCTGTCTCTTTGTCTTATCTGTTGACCCGGATCAAGCCGCTCTTTGGGCGAATCCCACGTTACCAAACCTAGCGGCGCTGTTTTCTATCCCGAAGGTAATGGCCACTGGCTGGGTACATTACTTGGTTATGGATTTGTTTGTGGGACGTTGGATTTATCAGCAGGGCGTTGAGAAGAAAATTATTACGTTTCATTCTTTGAGCCTTTGTCTATTTGCTGGCCCCATCGGTCTTTTGTCCCATCTGATTACTGCTGCGGGAACTGAATTTTGGCGATCGCAGCAAACAACAACGGAATCTCCTGCTGGTTAATCCCATCGGTTCATGACGAAAAAATAGTGTCAAAACAATAAAATAATCTGATTTAATTGATTGTTTTCCATAGATAAAACCCCACACTTTGCTTGAAATATCAAAACAAGGTGTGGGGTTTAAAGTCTTTGCAATTGATGCGATCTGAAAGTGAAGAAAATTTAGGAGTACATTAAGTCTTTAGCTTCGGCGATCGCCTGACGGACTTGCTCAAAACCTGTACCGCCATAGCTATTGCGGGCAGCAACCACTTGTTTCGGGGCGATCGCCTCATAGATATCTTCCTCAAATTTCGGATGTAGCTCTTGCCACTCTGCCATCGTCAAATCCTTGAGCAGTTTGCCCGCAGCAATACTCGTTTTAACGACCTTACCGACGAGATTGTAGGCTTCGCGGAAGGGGACACCTTTACTAGCGAGATAGTCCGCAACGTCAGTGGCATTGGAGAAATCTTCATTTACCGCTTCTTCGAGGCGGGGCAACTGAAATTCGATGCCTTCAGAAATCAAAATGGTCATCGCTTCAAGGCAACCTTGCACCGTGCGCACCGTATCAAAGAGACCTTCTTTGTCGTCTTGGAGGTCTTTGTTGTAGGCCAACGGTAAACCTTTCATTAGGACTAACAGACCCTGAAGATTACCAAAAACTCGCCCAGTTTTACCCCGTACCAGCTCAGGAATATCGGGATTTTTCTTTTGGGGCATAATGCTAGACCCTGTAGCACAGCTATCTTTGAGGGTGATAAAGCTACATTCTTTCGATGCCCAGAAAATCATTTCTTCCGCCATACGGCTCAGGTGCACCATAATCAAGCTCGCCGCAGCGGAAAATTCAATGGCAAAATCGCGATCGCTGACCCCATCGAGGCTATTTTGATAAACCTTATCGAACTCTAATAACTCAGCACTAAAGTGGCGATCAATGGGAAAAGTCGTGCCAGCCAGAGCACCACAACCGAGAGGTGAAATATTGGTGCGCTTAAAGACATCATCCAGACGTTCCCAATCCCGCTGGGTCATCTGGAAATACGCCATCAAATGGTGGGCAAGGCTAATGGGTTGAGCGCGTTGGAGGTGAGTATATCCGGGAATTAGGGTTTCAACGTGGGTTTCTGCGTGGGTGAGTAAGGCCTGCTGGAAAGCGCGGATCTGTGCCTGAATAGTGCGAATCTGATCCCGCACATAAAGACGAATATCTGTGCCGACTTGATCGTTGCGCGATCGCCCAGTGTGGAGTTTTTTGCCGACATCCCCCACAATTGCTGTTAAACGTTTTTCAACGGCGAAATGGACATCCTCATCTTCGATACCGGGATTGAAATTACCTTCGCGATATTCTTGGCGGACTTGCTCCAAACCTTGGACGAGGGTTTCCCCTTCTTCCTCAGAAATAATTCCTGTCTTGGCAAGCATGGTGGCGTGGGCAACAGAACCGGTAATGTCGTATTCAATTAGCTCAATATCAAAGCCAATACTCGCATTAAAAACGGCGATCGCCGGGTGTAGAGACGTTTCAAAGCGATCACTCCATGTCTGTTTTTTTGCCTGGGTCATAACCTGCCACTCCTGCACAAAATCTCAAATCAATTACTCTCGCTAAATCTTAGAGCAAAACCGATCTGAAATTATCGGCAAGTCGAGACAATTTGCCTGATTTCCGCCCCAAAACTAAAGAGCTGAGCCAGCGTGCTGTACCCAGTTCCCGTGGACGAAATTTAGTTTATTTTGCCCCTTTCTCTAGGCCACAAAAAGTTCTGTTTAAGTCATTTGTTAAAAAATTTCCTACTCAAAATAATGACTCGTTGCCCGCGCGAAGGCCTCATAAATTTTGGGCATTTTCAGAAAAGGATTGTATTCCTTGAGTTTACTTTCTCGCATGTACACCAAATATTGATTGCTATCTTTAATCGGCATATCTTCAATGTTTTTAGTGCCTTCGAGGAGCGCCACCGCCATTTTTGCCGCCTCTTCCCCTTGCTCATAGGGCGAAGCACCCACCGCAATCATGCCGCCATCTTCCACATAGACACCCCGCGCTCCGACTTGAAGTAAAGTTGAATTTTCGCCTGTCCATTCCAAGACTTTTTTATAGGGCACAACTTTACCCCCTTCAGTTTGCGCTTCAGTGCCTTGCAAAGATTTGTAGCCACCAATTAATAAAATATCTGCGGTTTCTTCAGCCCTTGCCACAGCCCCTTTCCAATCATCGAAGGTTTTATATTCTGCTGCACTGACCATTTCGTACTCACCCCAATCAAAATTTGCCATATTTTCTACCACTCTGTAGGAGTGGGTTGTACTGTGGGTGAGGAAATAAATTTTGCGGTATTTTGTGCCGAGGGATTGGTTAATCTGGTCGAGGGTTTCTTTGATCGCACCGGGCGGTACACCTTCGGTAATGCCTGTCACGTTACTAGAGCCAGCGTAGCCGTACTTTTCTAAGTCACCCTGCACGCCTGTAAAGACAATTTTGATGTTGGGATCTTCGACAAAATATTGCCCCGCCAGAATTTGGGCATTGTCGTCGGTGGCAATGATTACGTCAGGCTTCCACTGTTTAATGAGGGCGCGTACTTCCTGTTCGGCACGCTTCATGTAGTTTTCGTAGGGTTTTTTCTTGGTGTCGAGAAAGTGCTCGCGGTAAATGTAGGTATTTTTTCTTTCGAGAACGCGCTCGATGCCGACAATTTGTTCTGTTGTCCAGGTGTAGTCTGTTTCGTAGCTATGGAGCAGCAATAGTTTTGGTTTCTCCAGATTGTGCATGACGATAAAAATCGACAAAATCACAAGGAATAAACTGGCGAATGTGCGTTCATGCTGGGCAATGCGGAGAATTTTTTTGCCTAGAGTTAGTTGTTTATGGGGCTGGGTGATCGCCCCCATAACTAGAAGAGTGGGCAAAACCGAGAGACTAGGAATTGTCGATAATGCTGGGATAGATATGGGTAGGGAATCCGTTAGATTTTGGAGAAAGTAGAGCATAGCCGAGGGGTAAAGTTTGGTGTTTTTATGGATATCGAAGAAAAGATATTGCGTAGGATAATTTCGGCAAAGAATGTCTATTTTTAATATGGGCGATCGCCCCCAGAATTGGGTTAAAGATTTATGTTTAAGGCTTTATAAAATGCCGAGCCATTGCCAGTAGGTAAAGGAGGCATAGATGGCAAATACCCGGACGATGTTCATCAAAATATTGCCCTGGATGAGCAGACGATTATTAAACAAACCTTGGGCATCGGCGATCGAGCTAAAGAGTAATTTTGGTGAGTATTGGTAGGGGAAAAACCAGCCGTCGCTAATGATCAAAATGATAAAAGCAATTAGCCAAGGATTGACACCACTAGCTTCTGCCAAGGGGATGAAAATCGTTCCAAATAGCGGCACAATGAGCGCCATTGGTAAAAATAACCTCGACACAAAAATTGCAGTCGAAAATAACAAGACAAACAGTGAAAAATCATTCCGCATCGAGTTTCCTAGCCAGCCGAGATAGTCACTAATCCAATCATCAAAACCGATGTAGGCGATCGACCGGGATAAACCAATTAACGAAGCCAACAAAATCAAAAATGGCCAGTCAATACTTCTGCGAATATCTTGTTTGAGTAAAACTTTTCCTAACAATAAAAAACAAAATACTAATAGCCCAACCCACGGAATTGCCACACCATGAATCGAGACGGTTAATACTCCCACTAAGAAGATGGCGGGCTCTCCGGGATTGACTATGCAGCGTTGGTAGGAAAATGCCAACAAATGAGACA